>WFSK01000261.1 GCA_015486095.1 Thermotogae bacterium | reverse complement strand
AGATTGAAGGAGTTGCAGTAAGCTTTTCTTGTTTATGATTCGACATAAGGTTTATCTTTGCATGCTCGCGATAAGTATTATGATATTTCACGTATCCGTCATCGCTGATGTTGATGTTCAGAGGATATGGAGAAGTTTTGTACAGAAATTCATAGCCATTCGTGATATCTCAGCGAAAGTGGTTTGCTCAACGGATACCGATACACATGCCGAAATATCCTTTGACCTGAGGGTAATGAATCTGCATAACTTTTGGCTAAAATTCACTACTCCTGAATTGTTAAAGGGTATAATTTTGGTCGTGGACACGGATAATCGTAGAATTTATAGCTCTTATCTTCACAAAGGAACTGTTATAAAGAGAAATATACCGAGAAAAGAGATAGAATTCTATAATGATTTGTTTTCAAGCATCGTAACTTTTTTAACACACATCAATTCTTCTGATTATATCTTATCCTCTTCTGAAGAGAATGGGATGTTATGTTTTTCATTTTTTCCAAAATCTGACACGGGATATCAAAAGATAAGCATTTATCTATCATCTGAATCAAAGATGCTAAAAGAGATACGTATATGGAGTTTAAAAGATAACAGAAGTTTATCTATTCACTTTTCTGATATAAAGCTTCACGATAAAGGGGTAAAGGAGTATTTTAATGCTTCCCTTCCCTATCCCTTAGAATATCTACCTTAACTTTTATGTTATAATTAGGAAACTTTGAAATGATGAAGGGGTGATGAGATGGCATACGGACATCAATTTCCTGATGAAGAAGATTTTCCACCGAAAAGACCTCCAAAAAGAAAGGATGTGTCATGGCAATATATATTTTGGTCTATTGTAGCTGCTATCGTGGTAATTTATGCATTAACAGGAATTTATCAAGTTGGTCCTTCGGAAGATGGATTGGTTAAGAAGTTTGGAAAGTATACGATGACAGTCGGGCCTGGGTTACATTATCATTTACCAGCTCCATTTGAAAGTGTGGTAAAGGTAGATGTGAGGACCGTTCATAAGATAGAGATCGGATTCAGGACCATAGTTCCCCCACCCAATCCGCAATACAGGGAAGTTCCAACGGAATCTCTGATGTTAACCGGTGATGGAAATATCGTATCTGTAGAAGCTGTTATTCAGTACATAATAGATGACCCGGTTAAGTATGCATTCAATCTCATAGATGGGCCTCAAATAGTAAAGCAGACGACTGAATCTTTTCTGAGGGAGCGTGTTGCGGTTAGAAATATAGATGCAGTTTTAACGAGTGATAGGGATAAGATATCACGAGAAGCACAGGAAGGTATACAAAAGACCCTTGATATGTACGACGCCGGTATACATGTTGTGAATGTAAAACTGCAAGATGTAAGTCCACCTTCTGAAGTTTTGGCAGCCTTTGATGACGTCAACAGTGCAAAAGAAGATGAACAGAGAACGATAAATCTTGCTCAGCAATATGCGAATTCTGTTATTCCAAAGGCAAATGGAGAAGCACAGAAAATCCTGAATGCCGCGGAAGCATATAAAGAATCGAGGATCTTGAAGGCGGAGGGTGAAGTCGCACGTTTCATAGATGTGCTTCAAAAATATAGTTTAGGAAAGGATGTCACGAGAACAAGGCTTTATATAGAAACGATGGAGAGTATTTTACCTGGGATGAGAAAGATGATTGTATCCGGGAGTACCCCGGGTGTCTTGAAATTACTTAACTTGAGTTCTCTACCCGAAACTGGGGGTGTAAAAAGATGAAGAAGATCGTGATCTTCGTAATAGTGGTGATCGCAACTATATTCGTTTTAAGCGCAAGCTTTTTTACTGTAGATCAGGCAAAGCAAGCAGTTGTACTGCGCTTTGGTAAGATAACAAGAGTCATCAGAAACGCTGGGTTGTACACAAAATCTCCATTCATAGATAAAGTAGTGTACTTAGAAAAGCGAATCATAAATTACGACATACAACCCGAGGAAATAATCACCTCCGATCAGAAGCGGTTGAGCATCGATAATTACGCCCTTTGGAGAATAGAAGACCCAAAGCGATTCGTGGAAAGTGTTAGAACCATCGAAGGAGCACAGTTGCGTATGGATGATATAGTTTATTCTTACTTACGTGATATTCTGGCAAAACATACATTGAACGACATCATTTCAGACAAAAGAACTGCGTATCTTCAACGAGTAACTGCTTTAACGAGAAATGCCCTAAAAACGATAGGGGTATATGTGATAGATGTGAGGATAAAGAGGGCGGATCTTCCACAAGCGAATGCGCAGGCCGTTTATCAGAGGATGAAGTCCGATAGGCAGAAGATAGCCGCTATGTACAGAGCGCAGGGAGAACAACAGGCTGCACAGATAAAGGCACAAGCGGATAAGCAAGCCCAGATCATACTCGCTACTGCCGAAAAGCGAGCAGATGAATTGAAAGGAGAAGGAGATGCGAAAGCACTCGAAATATATGCCAATGCCTATAACAAAGACCCAGAATTCTATAGGTTCTGGAGAACCCTGCAATCGTATAAGACAGCGATTGCAAGTGATACAACGATCGTCCTCTCTACGGATTCTGATTATTTGAGATTTATAGATAAGGAGAGTATGAAAACGAAGTAAAAGTTGGAAAAGGAATGCCTTTAAGATCTATAACTATATCGGCATTGATGTGCGCGTTGAGTTGTGTTCTTTATATAAGCATTACGATGTTGCCGGTTGCTGGTGAAGGATTGAACTATATCTCTGCGATTCCACTGGTGTATGTTGGAGCAACTCTCGGTTTAAGTGAGTCTGTACTATCCGTATTTATAGGAGGTTTGCTGGTATTTGTACTCACGGGGGATCTTCTGTGGTCTGCAGAATATCTATTCTTTATAGGGATCCTTTCCATATCCGTTGGATATGGTTTCAAGAAACAATGGTGGGGAAATACCACCGTAGTGTT
>WFSK01000260.1 GCA_015486095.1 Thermotogae bacterium | reverse complement strand
GTCTTCACAACCACTTACAACACTCGCACACCGAGATATACCTCTTACCTCATGGAGTTTATTGTGGTGTCTCGATGTGCATCATCAATGTGAACAAATATGTTGCTCGCTTCTGTCAGTGTAATTTTGTGGTTAAAATTTACGATTGTCCTTTCCCAATAAAGATGCTATAATTACGAGAAAATGCTGACAAAACGTAGAAGTACAGAATCGAACTTTGAGCATTATTTTTCCGCTAATCCTAAGAGTAAATTGAGAGAAAGGAGAGTAGATGCGAAACTCTTGGGGCTCGATTATACCTTCGTAATCCCTTCATCCGTATTCGGCTTCAGAAAAGGTATCGATAAGGCAACTGAAATTCTTATCAACCATGTCTTATTAGAGGGAAAAACTCTATTGGATCTGGGGTGCGGCTTTGGGATAATAGGTATCGTTATAAAGCGTATGCATCCAGAGATAAGAGTTTACATGTCGGATATAAATAAAAGAGCCACAGAATATGCCAAAATAAATGCCAAAAGGTACAATTTGGACGTGGATATAAGGCAGGGAGATGGATTCGAATGCTGGAGGATGATGAAGTTCGATCAAATCTTGTGTAACCCTCCTTTCGCAGCAGGAAAAGTCGTATGGATAAAGATGATAGAGGATGCGTATATCCATTTATCGCCTAAAGGGACTCTTCAAATGGTAGCATATCACAATAAAGGAGGAAAGAGCTTAGAAAGAGAGATGGAAAGAGTCTTTTCCAATGTTACAGAAATAGTCAAAAAATCCGGCATAAGGGTATATCTGTCGAGAAAACCATGATAGAGCTTTCGAATGTATCTTATACATATTACAACGGTACAAAAGCATTGAAAGATATCACATATACCATAAAAGAAAACCACTTCGTAGGTATCATAGGTCCAAATGGTTCGGGTAAGTCTACATTTATCCAGCTACTCAATGGCATACTTTTGCCCACCGAAGGGACCGTTTGTATAGATAGGATGTACACTACTGATAACGAAAGCCTTTGGGAGATAAGGAAAAAGGTAGGGGTGGTCTTTTCAAATCCTGAAGATCAGATAGTCACGGCATCTGTAGAAGAGGAGATCGCTTTCGGTTTAGAGAATCTTGGTATCCCACACGATGAGATGTTAGAACGTATATCGAAAGCATTAGAAGTAGTGGCGCTAAAGGACAAAGAACACATAGACCCAAATCACCTCTCCGGTGGAGAGAAACAGAAATTGGTTATAGGAGCGGTTTTTGCTATGGAACCGAAATACATCGTTTTAGATGAACCCACTTCCATGCTGGATCCATATGGACGTCAACAAGTTATTTCAATATTGCCGAAATTAAAAGAAGCAGGAAAAACGATAATTTTAGTAACACACCACTTAGAAGACCTCATAAAAGCAGACGAGATCCTGGTATTGGACGAAGGAAAAATAGTATTGCAAGGAAAGCCAGCAGAGATCTTTTCAAAAGAAGAAGAGTTGAAGAGGCATTCCTTATCCCTTCCTTACACCTTGAAGTTGCAAGTAGATGAGGATATAAAAAGATATCTTCACCTCAATTCTCTTTCAAATGTTGAAGAGTTGGTCGATGTCATATGTCGATATCGATAAGAAATCTGTGGTTCTCTTACGATAACAACAGGAGTTGGGTTTTGAAAGGAATAGATATGGAGATAAAAGAAGGAGACTTCATGTGTATAGTTGGAAAAACGGGATGCGGTAAAACCACCCTTATAGAACACTTTAACGGTATTTTGAAACCAGTGAAAGGAGAAATAATGGTAGATGGAGAATATGTAAATTCGAAGAACGTATGGAAGATAAGGAGAAAAGTGGGGTTGGTTTTCCAATATCCGGAGCATCAATTATTCGAAGAAACCGTATACAAGGAGGTAGAATTCGGTCCAAAGCAAATGGGATTCGACGAAAGCCAAAGGGCATATCTCGTAAAAGAAGCACTACAATCCGTAGGCTTACCATTTCAACGATATGCCTTCAGGCATCCGTTTTCCTTATCCGATGGAGAAAAACGTAGAGTTGCTATAGCCGATGTGCTCGCAATGCATCCTAAATATCTCATACTCGATGAACCAACTGTGGGACTCGATTGTGGTGGAAGAAAGATGATCTTGGATAAAATAAAAAGGTTGAACAAAGAAAAAGGTATAACAGTGGTAATGATAACACATAGAATGGAAGAGGCTTTGCTTTACGCAAATGTGATGTGCCTTATGGATGATGGAAAGATATTGCTAAAAGGTAACCCTGAAGAATGTTTTCAAGAACATTTCGGGTTAGAAAAGGCTATAAAAGATTTTCTCCCAGATATGATAAAATTGGTATATTTGCTGAAAGAAAGAAGATGTCTGCCAAAAAAATCTGTTCGTTGGGATTATGAAGGGATAAAGGAAGTCATAATGGAAATATTAAAGAGAGATGAATCACGATGATCAGAGTAGGTATTGGTTACGATTGCCATAGACTGGTCGAGGGAAGGAAGTTGATCATCGGGGGAGTGGAGGTCCCTTACGAAAAGGGATTAATGGGTTTCTCCGATGCCGATGTTCTCATTCACGCTATAATAGATGCTGTGCTCGGAGCTATGCACGCACCTGATATAGGGGTTTTGTTCCCTCGAATTCCCGAATACAAAGGGATATCTTCACTAAAGCTACTCTCGAAAGTAGCCGATATGATAAAAGGCAATGGATACGAAGTAGAGTACGTGGATTCAGTGGTGATAGCTGAAAAGCCACGATTATTTAGGTATGTAAAAGAGATGGAAAAGAGGATCTCAACGGTTTTGGCTATTGAAGCAGAAAAGGTGAATGTAAAAGCAACTACAACCGAAGGGCTTGGCTTTGAAGGGGAAGGATTGGGAATAAGTGCTCAAGCAATAGTTACAGTGAGAAAATGAGAGTCAAGCACGCAATGTGTGGTACAATTGGAATAACCGGATTTTTAGAAAGGAAGTAATATTAATCTTAGAATTATGGAAATAGCTAGCATTGTTCTGGATTATTTTGTCTGGTTACTACCGGTTTTCGTGATCGGAATCATTCTTTACAAACGCTTAATGACACCATGGAGCAGTTATCATATGCTCTTTGCAAGCATTGTTCTTCTCATCTCCATCACCTTTAAAGATGCCTATTCTTATTTTGCACAGGGAAATATAGATCTATCGATTTATTCCTTGATAGATGCAGGATTCGTACTCGGGATCGCTACCATCCTTTCCTATGGTTCATCGAAGATGAAAAAGCGTCTCATTAAAAAACACTTGCTTAGCAAGGTATGGAAAATCACTATCTTTGCTTCCTATGCATTCTCTATCTTCGTATTTCTATACGCCTCATTTGCTAAAGGAATATTCTTTTTCATCGATTTTACAGAATATGCAACGGCTCTTTTCATGCTCATCACACTTTCGCTACTCATCCCTTCCCTTATAGAAATCAAGCATAGGATAACGTTTTCTCTTCTCGTCAGTATTCCCTTGATCTGCGACCTCTACATACGTTTTTATTGCTTTTACACAGGAATATCTGGTAATTACTGGTTTTTACTACGTTCTCTCTCTTTTTCTATACGTTCTGTATCAGTGATAACTATACTTATAGTTCTATTCGTGTATCTCCATAAAAGGGGAATAAAACGAGTACTCTCTTACGCGAAAGAAAGACACCTACTTTCTTCTGCCATCCTGGGACTCAGTATCGCCATACTGTTGATCTTCACCATCTTCTCAAATTTTTTCAACTACACAAATCTGACGAAGAACGAAAGAAGAGTATACATTGAAAACAGCCTCCAAGAATTGAACACATTTTCAACCTTGGTTTCCATATCGTTCAGAAGTATTGCGGAAAAGCTGATCGACCTCTCTACTTTACCCCCTGTGGAGAGGTTAGATAATGTAGATGAAGTAAGGAATATATTGAAAAATGCAATGGAGACTTCTCCTTCTTATGTAAAGAGTATGTCAAGGGTGGACAAACATGGAATATTGAAAGTTACCTATCCCTTCACGAGTGTGGAGGGAACGGACATCTCGTATCAACCTCATATCAAAAAGATCATCGAAGATCATATGCCGGTGATATCCGCTCCAATAATGTCCGTACAGGGTTTTATGAGTCTCATCATCCATTATCCCGTTTTCGAAAATGGTGAATTCAACGGTAGTATTGCGGCGCTTATATCCATAAAAGCTCTTGCAGATTACCTGAGGTGGAATGTAAAAACAGAAAGAGGGAGACTTCTCCTCGTGAACAACGATGGGATAGTATTCTTTTCCCAGGAGAAGAAATATATAAATACAGGTATCTCGGACATATTAAATACGAGAAAAATAGGGTTAAAAGCACTATTCAAGCCAGGCATACACAAGTTAAAGGATACGAATAACAAAAGTGTCTTAGTCATCTCTCGAAAGATCATCACCACCTGGTTGTTTGGAAGGACAGTCAAAGATTTCGATGGTGAGCCGATCTATGCCATAGACATAATTCCATACTCGTATATCACGGCATCTATCTACAGTATAATACTCCCGCAATCTCTTATAATTATTCTCTTGTTGATAGTGACTATAACTATCTACTTAGCTCATCACGTATACACCGTATCTTACGATATGAATCTCAAAAACGAGGTAAGGAGGCAAACGGAAACCTTGGAAAGTACGAATGAAGAGATAGTAGCGATGAACGAGGAATTGGAAAGTTCTTACCTCCGAGTAACATATCTCACTGATAAACTCCAGGCCATATTGGAAATGATCCTCGAGAGCGAAGTAAAACAGGATATTCATAGATTTCTTCAACATCTCCTGGATAGAACGATAGAGATCATAGATGACGCTCAAAAGGGGAGCATCATGCTGAAAGAAGATGATTACTTTACCTTCGTGGCCGCTTATGGATTTGATATAAATATATTGAGAAAAGTGAAGATAAAAGAAGAAGATATGTATGAATACAAAGGTGTTGAGAAAATCCCTTACATCGCAAATGCGTCAAGGGTTAGATTTCCTTCCTATGCTTGGGATAAGATCGAAGGAGTAGGAGAGCAAATAAAGATGACTTTAGCAGCACCCATTAAGATCGGTAGCGAGTATGCTGGAGTCATCTTCATAGATAACCTTGAAAGTGATACTGCATTCAAAGGGGAGGACGAACAGTTACTCGAAGCTATCTCCAGGCTCATATCACTTCTTTTGAGTTATAAAAAGGCATTCTACGATCTCGCAGATCAATATGAAAGACGCGAGGTCCTGATGGAATTGATAAGAGAAGGATTGTTGAAGCAGAAAAGAGAAGAGATCCTGGATGTAGCATACGAAAAGATAAAAGAAGTTTACGGAGACAAATTCTCCGTTATCTCATGGGTAACGGATATCGATCCTGAGAAAGGTACTTACACCGTATTCTCAAGGATGGCTGACGGAGGAATGCGAGAAATGAGTTTAACGACAGAAAATGGTATCGTGGGAAAAGCCATAAGAGAGAGAAGAACGATATTCGTAAACGATGTATCCAAGGATCCGGATTTCATCGAATTAACCCCCGGATCGCGTGCAGAAGGTATCGTTCACATAAAATACAACGAGAAGATCTATACCGTAGCAGTATTGGAGTTAAAACACCCCTTTTCTATGGAGGACAGGCAGTTTTTTGAAGAATTCGGTTACATCCTATCCTTGCTCATCAGGAACTTCGAACTCATAAGCAGTATAAGAGAAACTTATCTTCAAACCATGATCGCACTCTCCAGAGCAATAGAAATAAAAGATCCGTATACGAGAGGCCATTCAGAAAGAGTAGCAAGATACGCAATGGAGATCGGTAGGGCATTGGGGATGAAAGAAGAAGATATAGAGAATATAAGATACGCTGGTCTCCTTCACGATATAGGGAAGATAGGTGTTGCTGGAAGGATCTTGAATAAAAATGGCAAACTAACCGAAGAAGAATATGCCGAGGTGAAAAAGCATCCCGTCTTGAGCGAAGAGATCATAAAAGATATAGAATATCTAAAGAAGGTAAGAAGGATCATACGTCATCATCACGAAAGATACGATGGTAGAGGTTATCCTGATGGTTTGGAAGGAGAAGAGATACCTATAGAATCCAGGATCCTTGCGATCGCCGATGCATTCGATGCGATGACGAGTACGAGGCCATACAGGGGTGCTATGAGCGTTGAAAAGGCAATATCTATATTGAAGAGCGGAGCAGGCATTCAATGGGATCCGAAGATCATGGACAAGGCAATAGAAGCGATATCGAAGACCTATCCCATGTTTATTAAGTCCAATGGATGCGGATAAAAGATAGCGGTGATGTCCTCGTAATAAGGAGAAGGTATGCATTATTCGGTAGTTAAAACGGCAACGTTGGTTGGTCTGGAAGTATTCGAGTGTGATGTAGAGGTAGATGTATCACCAAGGTCTTTAAAACACGATATAGAGATCGTGGGCTTAGGAGATAAGGCGATTCAAGAAAGCAAGAAACGAGTTGAAAGTGCCATAAAGAACAGTGGTTACGATCTACCATTTGGTAAGATAACGGTGAACCTCGCACCGAGTGACTTAAAGAAAGAAGGCTCTTCGTTCGATCTCCCGATATGTGTTGGCATCCTCGAATCCGCCGGGATCATAAAGCAGGATAACAGGAGATTCTTGTTCATGGGAGAACTCTCCTTAGCGGGAGAAATAAAGGGAATAAACGGGGTCTTGCCTATAATCTCTCGGTTGAAAGCAAAGGAATTGGAGTTGGATGGTGTCGTGGTACCAAAAGGAAATGCAAAAGAAGCTGCCGTAGTAAAGGGGTATCCGATATACGCCGTGGAAAGACTCGACCAACTCGTAAATTTCCTCAATTCCACTGAATCCTTGGAGTGTGAGAAAATAGATATAGATTCTCTCTTCGCCTCTATCAGCCAGGACTATAAGATAGATTTCAGCGACGTGAAAGGACAGAACTTTGCAAAACGTGGCTTGGAGATAGCAGCCGCGGGTGGACATAACGTCTTGATGATAGGTTCACCCGGATGTGGGAAGACCATGCTGGCTCGCCGATTCCCAACTATCTTACCTCCTCTAACACTCGAAGAGGCCATAGAGGTAACAGAGATATACAGTGTAGTCGGAAAACTCCCGAAGGATTTTCCTCTTATCCTGAAAAGGCCCTTTAGAGCCCCTCATCATACGGCATCCGATGTAGCTCTCATAGGAGGTGGAACGAAGGCTAAGCCTGGTGAAGTGAGTTTGGCTCACAACGGTGTGCTCTTCTTGGATGAATTGCCAGAATTCAGGAAGAACGTCTTGGAAAGTCTACGTCAACCTCTGGAGGATGGGAGAGTTTCCATATCGAGATCCAATTACTCCGTTACGTTTCCCTCCAGATTTACCCTTATAGCCGCGATGAATCCCTGCCCCTGTGGATATTACGGCGATCCTATCCATCCCTGCAGTTGCACGCCACAGCAGATCATTAATTATCGTAGAAAGGTCTCTGGACCCCTGTTGGATAGAATAGACATATACATAGAGATGAGTCGTGTGAATTACAAAACATATCGTTCGAAGAAACCCGAAGAGAGTTCGGCTAATATAAGGAAAAGAGTTCAAGAGGCTAAAAGACGCCAGTTAGAAAGATTCAAAAGTGAAAGGGGCGTATACGCAAATGCCTTCATGAGTAGAAAAGATATGAAGCAATATTGCACGTTAACTGAAGAAGCAGAACAGTTCTTCAAATTGGGAATAGAAAAGATGGGGCTGACCGCCCGTGGGATGGAAAGAACCTTGAGAGTCGCGAGGACGATAGCAGACTTGAACGGTAACGATATGATAGAGCTGGAAGACCTGAGTGAAGCATTGCAATACAGGCAAAAGAAGGCATTTTTCACCACCCTGTGAAGACAAGTTCTGCCCCTTTATGAGCGAGCTCGTAAACCTCATCCACAAGACCCACAAATACCTTTACTATCTCCGGGTCGAATTGTGTCCCTGCCCCCTCGTTTAACCTTCTTATAGCCTCCTCTTTACTCATAGCCTCTCTATAAGGCCTCTGAGAGGTCATGGCATCGAAGGCATCTGCAACGGCAACTATCCTCGCATTCAACGATATTTCTCCATCTTTCAGATTATCCGGATATCCTTTCCCATCCCAACGCTCATGATGATGTCTAACTATATCCCGTATCCCATCTATGTCATTCAATGCAGAGAGTATTTCATCACCGATGACGGGATGCCACATCACAACTGAATACTCTTCGGGTGTGAGTTTCCCCTTCTTGTTGAGTATCTCATCGGAGACACCGAGCTTACCTATATCGTGTAAGAGCGAACCCAACTCGATAATTCTCAATTCATCGGAATTTAGTCCCATCTTTTCTGCGATACTCCTCGAATATATGGCAACCCTTCTCGAATGCCCCGCAGTGTATTTGTCTCTTGCATCGATGGCATTCACGAGAACACGAATGGTACCTATAAAATTCTTTCTCAGCATCTCATGGGTCTTCTCCAAATCTGCATGATTTCTCACGAGATCCGCATGCTGAATGGCCATTACTCGTGCGGCTCTATGAGTAAGGGGAAGTATGGCCCCGAGAATCGTCAAAGTTAATACGATGAATCCCAAGATCAACAACAATATCTCTCCCAATACTCTCCCTCTGATCTTCGTAGAAGGTTTGATTATCTCTAAGACCATCTTCTTCCCTGTGTTCGAAGTCAATAAGGTGAAGATATGGAATTCTCTTTTCACCTTATCTCTCATCACCGAAACCTTACCGCCCAGAGTCCTCTTTAATATCCTCGGCGTAAGATCGGGAGTACCACCGTAGATCGAAGATAAGAATTTCCCATCCACCGTATACAAAGAAGCATCTTCTATATTGAGCTTTCTAAGGATCTTTTCCAGATCGCCTCTCACCTCGGATGAAAGGTGGACATTTTTGTCGATCTCCCGAAACAATTGTTCGATGTCTATTGCGGCATAGACCATTCTGGAGATGTTCTTCGACTCCTCGATGATTTTAAAATTAAAGACCACATAGGATGTTATTCCTAAAGCTGAGGCCATACCTATAACCATAACCAATATTATCCTG
>WFSK01000259.1 GCA_015486095.1 Thermotogae bacterium | reverse complement strand
TCAAGAAAAACAAGGGCGCATCTGATGTGCCCTTGTTTCTTCATTCACGTAAAATTTAAAAAACCCATGGTAGACATTTCCAACTTCGCTTATGTCCCTTTCTCTTTTTCAAAAACCTTCCTTAATTCATTTCTGCCTTATTACCCTATCCTGTACGAGATCGTTGTCCAGGAAGTCCTCATATCTCATACCATACATGTACTCTTCTATTTTAGATATGGCATCCAAAATATGTCTCAAATATATAGAGTTGTTTCTTTTCACTCGTAAATTACCTTCATTTCTTTCCTTATCGTATCGATCAAATATAGACTTATGGATCTCTCTGTTAGCAGATCCACTTTTTTCCCAGGGTCTCAGACAACTCTCTCTATTCTCACAAGTTCAAGAAGACTTTTTCTTCCTGAAAACTCTACGATAATATCTATATCACTTTCTGGCCTTTCTTCTCCTCTGACATAAGAACCAAAGACAGCTATTTTTCTTGCCCCCTATTCTTAAGTTCCTGAACTATTCTTTCGAAGACTTCTTCCCTATCCATGCTCCTTCACCCCATCAAGATACATAATTTATAACCAAGAACAATGGCTGTTTGACTTGCCGAGGATAAATCACATCATCATGTTTCCAAACATATATTATATCATATCCCCGATACTGCCGATTCTATTGGATCCGATTGGATCATTCCGACAAGACCGATATGATATCAGTAATATATAACGATCAATCTCCGTTCGAGCATCACATCTCCACTTTCACTCTGGGCACGTAATAACAGTATATATGCACCAGAAGGCACTCTATCGCCGAATCTGTTATCGCCGTACCAGGCCGTTGAGTAAAAACCTGGCTCCGTGAACGTATCGTCATCTCGCAAGATGTTCATCAACGTTCCTGCCGAATTGTATATCTCTATTCTCACCTTGGCAGGTCTGGTTACAGTATATCTTATCGTCATACCGAATTCGTTTGGATTCAGAGGGTTTCCTTCGAGCTTGATATCGGTGATGAGGGGTTTTGATGAATCTGGTATAGGTATGTCCACCGCGAATATTCCGAATAACGTGAAATGACTTACCTTCCCCGTTATCACATTCTCATCTGGTGAAACCGATGAATTAACGTACACCCAATCGTATCCATCGTAGAAGAAGAGTCTCAACTTATTTTCATTCACTTCGGTACCATCGACGAAGCCATCGTTATCATCATCGGGATATCCTACAGTTATCGTCACGGGTCTTCTAAATACCCTGTGATATATCTTTCCCTCCGAGCTTCCTCTCATCAGATCCGCAAAGATACATACGGGGGTTATGGTGGCTTCTGCAGATCCCATCCTTATTCTGGGATGAGTGACATCTATCTTCTTACCGTCTAAAACAACGTATATCTTGCCATCTTTCCTTTCCACGGTGGGGATCCTTACAGTGATAACTTCCTTGTTGTACATGGCGTCGGGCGGAATATCTATAGTCACGTTCGAAACGCTTATCTTCCCACCCTTTGCAGGGTCGATCGTGACGCTTTTACTCGCTTTCACCAGCACATGTTCATACGTAGATTCAGGGTAAAATGTAACATTTCTCCCTTCATCCACCGCTCTTATCCTGAAATACACATCTTCCGTAATCAAAGAGGCAGGAAGTGTGAGTTTATACACATCCTCTCCACTTTTCACCATATCTCTTTCATCGACGTAGTCGTATACGATGGTAACCGTAGAGCCAGTCGATACACCGTAGTGTTCAAGATCATCGATCTTCACTATCACGGTGGTATCATCGATCTCCCATAAGTGCTTTTCTCCGTATACCATCTCCGCATACAGATCGGTTGCTCCCCACGTTATACTCTCTATCGCTTCAACCCCATGAGATAGTCTTAACGTTGCGTAGTTCTCATTCAAGGTGGCTATAGTGGATACTTCCGTTACTCTGTTATCCAGGTGCTTGTACAATAATTCCACCTCTTTTATTCCAGAATTGGCATCTGTAACCTTGGCACTTATCGGGATTTCACTCTCCTTCAAGACCTCTGCTGGATAATTCACATCGGAGATGACCGGACCGGTCCTGTCCACGGTAAAGCCGAAGGTTACAGGCTTAGAAACGTTTCCGGCTGAATCCACATCGGTCAGGGTTACGGTTGCTCGAGCGGTTGCATCGGATAAAGTAATGGATAATTCGAAAGAAGTGGCTTCTTTAGTGTATTGATAGACGACACCTTTGGGTAGATACCCGGCATTCGTATCGAAAGTCGCCTCGGCAGTTCGTGTCTTCACATCTGCTACCACCTTAGAACCCAATTCCGCTTTACCTCTGAACTTCAACGTATCCTCGCTTATCACGTAATCTAATTTTCCCGGTACGTATATCTCATCGTTTTCACCCATCACGATACTGCTGACCGTAACAGGACTCGGTGGAGTGGTATCGTAGGCGAACGTAGAGGTCCCCGCATTCGAGAGAGTATTTCCCGCTCTATCCGTTATTTTGTCGACGGTCACCCTGTAGATACCTTCGCCCAGATCGAGCTGTTCGAATCCCTTAGGGTCACTTATCTTCCACTTCAGACCGATGAGGGTGTTGTATTGAATCGATATGGAAGCATCGGCAGTCACCGTTCCGTTCAACGTTATGATGCGTTGACCCGATATACCGGATATCTCGTAGGTACCCGTTGCTGATATAACGGTGGCACCCTCAGTCGGAGCGATGTAGTTCGATAATACCAATTCGTTATCACCGTAGCGTTCCGGTTTTTCCACAACGGTCTTGAGCAAAGGTTCAAAATCGCCATAAGCATCCAGGCTTATCTCACTTCCAGAGGAGGTCACTTTGTACACGTGAATAACACAACCATCGGGATTTATCCCTACTCCTTCATCGTTCAAATATACGGAGACGCTGTCTCCATCTTCGTTGAATGTCGTCCCATCCTCGGGATCCGTTTTGACATAGGTAGGAGGGATGTCATCACCCACCTGAAGATATAAGGGATGTTCGGTGCTATATTCCCCGGGAGAGGCAACGGCAGTTATTCCATACCTCGCACATTCATATCCAATGAATTTTACCTCCTTCTCCCCATTCACCACGCTTATCACCGGGCCACCTTTCACTATCCCCGCCTTATCAACGGAAAACGTTACATCTCCACTGTAATCCGTTACGACGTTACCATAATCATCCTCGACGTACACCATCAGATATTTTTCTCTTCCAACATCTGCAGAGGCCAGTTTATCCGTCGGAACGATCTCAAGTTTAGACGGCTTGGTGGTCTTGAGCGTCGCGTAAAACTTGACGTAATGATCTTCGTTGGCAAGCCCATCTTTTATGTACGCTATGATATCGTTCTGGACATCCGTATGTACACCGAATTTCACGTAATCCACAGTAGCGTGTCCCGTTTCATCCACGTACACCGTTTGCTCTCCCTTGATATTCCCCGGATCAGAGGAAAACCCCACACCGCCTTCCGACACATCGGTATAGTACGAGACGTACACGGGAGCTTCGGCCGTCGCCAACGGTGTGATGAGCGTTATCATCCTAGACGAGAACGTTGCACTCGCAGCGTAATTGTAAGAAGGGGTCCCATATTCACTGGATGCAACGTATATGGAGATCAAACCGAACTTTGAAGAGATGGGATACTTCACCTCGATGGATGTGGCAGATTTAGAACGGACGTATTCATCTCTCACCTCACCGACGAGTGAAAAAGTCACGGGAACGCTCGTAAGATTCCCATTTATGGGGTTCCCGTTGGCATCTCTTACCTGGACTGCCATGGTGCATTCGGTTGCCTCCCCCACGTTGAACTCTCCTAACTTCTCTTCCCTTTCATTCGATGGATATATCCTTATCCTATCCGGATCCCCTGGCAATACGGTGACCACTACCCGGGAAGCCTCCGGATCCACCTGTAAATCAGGGTCATCCGAACTCACCCTTACCTCTGCCGTTCCACTCTGGGTATCGTAGAAAAACACATATCCTCTTCCCCTATCTCCTTCAACCTCTTTCCTATCCGGCAATCTCGCCTTTATCATCGTCGTGCCGAGACCGTCTATCTCACCGTATCCGGAAGGTGGAAGAAGATTGAATATGGCAGCATCGTAGGTGATGTACACGCCGGTGACAGAGGCACCCAGAGTTATCCTGTTGGATGAATATGAGACGACAGTTATCGTGTTTCCAGCCTTGTCTTTTACCGTAGGGGTTGAAAGGATGGTGAAGTGTGTGTACACGATATCCGTTGAACCGGATGTATCGTATTTCTCACCCGTTATCTTTCTACTTATCGCATTCCCTTCGCTGTCCTCTCTCGGTGCAAATCTTATTCCACCGATCGCAGAAAGGTCAACCGATTTTTCCGCCACCGTATCGATGATCTCGTTGCCATATTTGTCCTCCGTGTAGCAATACACTCCTCCCAGATAAGGAGTCTTATCCGTTACGGAAGGAGAGGTGATATCCCCTGCATGTATACTCAAGTTAGGTCTTTCTCCTTCGATGGCAATGTATTTTACCTCACCGGGTTTCACCGTTATCAAAGACGAGTTCGTCGATGGTCTATCCACTGTAGAAGCGGTTGCGGTGATCCTGAATTCCGCACCCGCTACCGTAGATGTGAAGAAGTTCACCGTCGTTATGCCATTTGATGAGTAGGTTACGGTGGAATTGACGGTAGACGTAGAGGAAAAAGATGCCAAGAGATCACTTGCATCTGGAGTACGCGAACCAGATGAAACTTCTTCGTACGACCATATAACGGGAAAGTCCTCTTCAACGGTGTTACCGAACTCATCCACGAGATTCGTTTGAGCGATGATCTCTCTTTCATCCGCAGTCACCGTAGTCTTATCTATCTGCATGCTCAAACTCGAGGGAGGACCAGGATTTATGACGATATGACATCTCTGCCGCTTATCCAGGTATTCGACCATCAGGTCGGGGTCAGGATCATCGGCTTCTTTTGCTCTGAACCAGATCTGAGTGATCTTCGAAACGCTCAGCGTTAATGTCGATGTCGAGGTGTGGGTAGTTGTATGCAATTGAAGATATGAGTCCGAACGAGGGTCATTTACATTCGTTGCAGAAACGGTAAACGTGGCGGTACAGGAGGTAGAATCCGTAGAATTCCCGTACATATCTTCGTTTCTCACCACCAACATGATCTCATTTCCCGCATCCAATTCAGGGGCGGGGAAGTAATATGCGGTAACCGATGAGGGGGCATCTTCCTTCAAATCCACCGTCTTCCCATCCGACTTTATACTCTTGAAGTAGTTCTTACCGTCATCACCGATCACCACGATCCTCTTTCTCACGATGCCATTCTTATCTGTGAATTCCACGTTGGCGTAGTGATTCAGGACTATCCTGTTCGATACCGCCGTGTGATGTTCTCTCTGCATTATGTCGTAGCCATCTACGGTTATATTTCCAACATCCGTCGAATACAAGAATACATGGTCCTGACTCCCCGCGATCACGGTGAATACAGAAGATGTGGTGGAAACATCGCTTGCCTGAGCGGTTATCGTGTAATTATCACCCGCAAAGACCGTTGTATTAAGTGTGATTCGACTGACCCCATTTACGGAGTGATTACCGAAGGGATATACACCAGATGTGGTATTCGTAGCACTCAAAGAGGCAGATCTGTCCCACAAACTGCGAGATATATGATACGGGTCGTTTGGATTGCCATCGGCATCGGATAAGGCAAGCCGGATATTTGCACCGTTGACACCGTTCTTACCCGCATCCCTCACGACTATGTAAACGGCAGTGGATGGTGAATCTGTGCTAACTTCGTATGTCTTTCCCGTATCGGGTTTGTACAGATAGGCGATCGTGTACGTCGCCGATGGTATGGATTCAGAAAACGTTATGCGCTTGTTGTAAAAACTACCGTTACAGTACACGTAGTAGTTGGTAGCCTCACTCGTATCCGTTGCCCATACACCCATAACGCCAGCTATATATCGAGATAGATCTATATGATCGGTTGCAGCAGTATGAACGGTCTCCGTCCTTAACAGGCCGATATCGACTTCTTCGACCATACCTTGAACAACGGTTATCATAGGACTCGTGGCGGTGGAAGTTACCGTTCCATATGAACTCGGAGGTTTTATCGTCGCAGTCACGTAGAATTCATCTCCGACGAGCCTGGATACGTAAAAGCCAACATCACTCGTACCGTTGGATGCCGTCTGTGTGGTCTTCGACGTATCCGGATCCACCCCTGCAAATCTTGCTCCTCTTCCGTGAGGGGTGAAATCCCACACGACATCGTAACCGGAAGAGACGAGATTGTTATGATAATCCTGAACATACGCACGCAACGTTATCATTTCACCTTCCGCAACGCTCGTCGCCGACACCAATTCTGAACTTCCCTGGACTATTACAACCCTTTGCACACGATACGGATCACCGGGGACCACGGTGATGGTTAAAGGAGTTGCCTCGGATATGGAACCTCCGGCAGTGGTAGCGCTGACGTGAAGGGTATGAATCACTCCAGCACTATTGGAAGGCGTTAAATCGACGATAGATTGCCCTAAATAGTTCAAATTGTGTCCCAATTCGGTACGATAGTTTATAACACCACCACCCGTACCATCCGACCAATTCACATTCCAGGCTGCGCTACTGTCCCTTATTTCGTTACCAAAGACATCGACGAGCTGAGCGATCAATTCGACCGTATTGTCTGGATTCGCCTTCACCTCGGTTGAGGAATCCGTGTTCGTGATGGCACTCAATTCGAACTTCGCAGGTGTGCCGGGGACAACGACGATGTAATCACAGTTATATGAGATCTCATGACTCCATTCATCCATCACCACTGCCTTCAGGTCGTAGGAGGTTTCGGCAACTGAGTTGGTTTCCAGGGTATAGTTTGCCTTACCATTCGAATCGGTAACGAGTGTGGTAACCAAAGAATCGGATCGCGTTCTCAATTCAACAGAATAATAAGGTATCGGATTTCTGTGAGGGTCATAAACGTAAACGTTCAACTGGGTTTGATGGATATCTGCGGATACCTCTTCTGCTTTGAAATATTTAACCGATACTTGACCCGTTACCTTTTGAGCGAGTTTGATCTTGTGGCGATCATCGGCATCTATGGAATCCACATCGATAACGCTCGAACCTTGCGTTATCTCGGTGTCCAAAATGGGATAGGTGGAACTGCTAAGGGTTATCGCCGATACACAATGGTCGAGTTCGATGACATCCGATGAGGCATCATCCGATTCGTATTCGACCAAAAGTGTTATCGAGGATGAACCATATTTCTTTGCCAGATCCTCGTCTATGATTATAGTTTTCGTCGATTCATCCGTCGCACCCGCCTTATGAGCGGGAATATATTCTATCTTCACACGACTCGCGTTGGACTTCCATACTCCTACGAGTGTCTTGGCTCTGTGATTCAGAGTAATAGACGTGGGTGGCGTGGAAAATGTATCCAGGTCAGACTGTAAAGGATAATGTTCTTCCTCTGTCCAAAGGTCTCTGTGATCGGCAGTCTGCACGACTACTGCCGCGGGATCGCCGCTAACGGGATAGTCGTAAGGTAATATCTCTATATCAGTCGACTCACCAGTCCACGAACCGAGTGCTGCCTTCACCCTGTAGCTTTCTCCTCCTGCGTAATTCGTGGGATAAAATGCGATCCCGGATTCATATCCCGTTATCGGACTCTGATCGTTACCACCGAATAGGTCTCTCAACAACTTCGTATCACTATTTTTAACCATGTACTTCACCATCAACGAGCAGGTAATCGTGGAGGTGAAGGTTATCTCCGTGCCAGAAAAGGTATAGGAAGATGTAGGTATTGGTAGATGCTGTGGGTCATGATAGTAATAGATATCGATAATGGAGTCTACGGCTTCGCTGACGTGGATCGTCTTCGTTGCACTCACTACATTTACATATTCCATGAGCCATGTACGACTGTCGTTGGAACTTACACTCCATGTAACTGTGCTCGACGTGCTGTAATCGGTTATCACGTTATCGTGCTGATCGGCGATGAGGGCTTTAAGATTCAACGGAGAAATGTTGAGGATATCCTCCCTTTTGTAATCCGCCCTTACCTGCCAGCCCGTTTGCGTTCCACTCACATCCTGGGAAGAGTCTTCCAATTCTATTAACAATTTGTTCGGAGCACCCGGGACGATCTCCAGATAGTGAGAATAATGTGCTGAGATGTCATCACCTGTCTCCGTGGCCGATATATCGAATTCATCTCCGGCATGTCCACCTATGTAGAAATCCACAGTGCTCGATGTATTGGTACCGTTAACGGTTGTAGAGGCATCGAAACTCGGCGCTCTTGATAAACCAAATCCACTCTCCACACCCAGATTGCTGCCCGATATCTGAGAGGCACTCCAATGGATGGATAATTTTTCCTGAACCGTGTTGTCATTCGCATCCTTGACGGTAACCTTGAAACTCACCTTATCCAGGTCTGCACTCACAGTGGAGACATCTGTCGTATAAGTAGTGCTTGTGGCAACCGTTATATCTACATGATCTGGGTTTCCCCATCTCAACTTATTCGTCTCTCCACTCGTGTTAACGGTGGGAGAAGCCACCAGCTCGAGATCTACCTCTTTTCCAACATCCGCATCGTTCCCCTGTCCTATCTTTGCCGTCCCACCTGGAAATACCTGATCACCCGAAGTTATGACGGTAGCGGCTTCCGCTCCTCCAACTGTGTACTCTATCTCCGTTGCCGAAGTAACGGTATGCATCTTTTCGTCTACCAAGATAAGATATCCTGTGGTGGGAGCACCGGGTAAGAGAGATAAATGGATCTCGCTCGGAGCACCAGTGCCTGCCGTGAGATCTACCGTAGTGGATCCGCTATCCGATTCGGTTCCCTTGTGGGCGGTGTAACTCATAGGACTGCCACTCACTACCCCGGTAACCGATATATTCGCTATACCATATTGATCTGTGGTTCCACTGTAATCGTTCGGATTTGGGCTTATAACCGAATCGAAGTGTACGGTAACGGTTGCTCCCTCTATTGCAATTCCATCGCTATCTGTAACCATGAATTTAACGGTGAAGTTGTAAACACTTGGACCACCGGTGATATTGGACAGAGATATCCCCCTTATCTGCAATCCCGCTCCAAAGGCAAAGATGGATATCGAGGTGATAAGAACTGTAATTACAAGGATCCGCAATCTCAACTCTCATCACCCCTCAAAATCTTATCTCCATTCCCAACCTGTGCATGTCTCCAGCAGGATGCATCATGTATGCGTAGTTTATGGAGATGCCATCGATGTCTATGCCGATCCCCGCCGTAGGATAGCCTCCAAAGTAGCGCTTATCCGGGGTGTAAGAAGAATACAACTCTCGACTTCCGTAGTTGAATATCTCTCCTAAATTCAATCCCTTGTAGCCAAATCTTATGTGGAAAAAATCCACCACGTCCCATTCGAATCCCATGTTCAATACGGTGAAGTCCCCTCTATCTCCACCTTTTAAGTCGAACGTGTATCTTAGATTATTCGCCGGCTGCAGCTTTATACCAACGATGACATCCCTCGGAATCTGTTCGATGTACTTATCATTCGCCCAGTAGATATTCGTGAAGATGTTCTTCACAAAGCCACTTACCGAAAGCACGTTCCAGAACCTTATGAGAAGTCCCACATCGAAGCCAATGCCCTGTCCCATTAAACTCTTTGGCGTACCGGGACGAGGTGAGGAATCGGAAAGGGCAGTCGTATCACCGAGTGTGGTCAGATAATATTTCACATTTCCCCCAATGTACAGAAAATCGAAGAAGTCCAAGGCAGCAGAACCGATGAAGACGGAATCCATAAAGTTAGTTGCCAGACTCCCACTGCCCAGACTCGTCGCCGTCGTGGAGATCGCAGCCAATCCCAGTGACAGGATGCCGAAATTCATATACGTTCCTATGAATCCGTTGTACAATAATCCGTTGAATTCCGTCGAACCGTTACCAGCCAAATGAAATAATTTCTTATCCTGACCCAAACCGGCAGGGTTATAAACTATTGCTTCGGTACCATAGGCGAGGGCTGAATACGCATCCCCCATTGCAGTGGCCCTCACTCCTTCTATCTCCTGGAGCTGGACACCGAATGAAATGACGCTCAAGAACACGAATAAGATCAGAAGTGCTATGCGTATGCCTCTCACCGCCTATTTACTCGTGTAACTGCTAAGGGTTATACCCAAATATATCGTATACGCACTCAAGGCTATCATACCTATGCCGAATACCCACCATTGCGCTATATCTGAGACTCCGTTCGCCTTTCCTCTTATCTTCGCTTCCAACTCTCTTATCTTCGTCTCTTGATTCGCTATCTCGTTACCGAGAGATTCCAGACTCATCTTAACCTCTACTATCGTCTTCTTCATATCTTCGTTGTTCGAGGATACGGCGCTCATAGACTGCTTAACCTTATTCATATCGGTTTCAAGAGTCTCGAGTTTCGTCTTCGCAGCTTTTATCTCACTCTCGAGGCTCCCAATATCTTCTCTTTTCATCTTATCGATCTCGCTGCTCATGGAATCATACCGTTTCTTCAATTCATCATATATATCGGCAACCTTGACTCTGAGATGAGCCACCGTTCCATCGATGGTGATCATATCGTTTCTCAAAGAGGTCTGCTCATCTCCCAACGCCATTATACTTCTTCTGAGACTATCCACAGAAGGATAAAGTTGTTCAACTTCCTTCTTCACATTACTGATGTTCTTGGTCAAGTCTGCTACTCGTTCATCCAGAAGTGTCTTCAAAGAACGTTGATAATTCGTATTCGTATCCACTCTCTTCTTCAAGATAGATATGGCCTTGGAAGAACTCGCCCCAAGCGTTACCAATTCGGTCATTAACTTCGCATTCTCAGTCTTTATATCCCTTTCAACATCGGGTTTGATCGCATTCCACAGAGTTTGAGTAGAAGACAATATCGATAAAGCTCCCTTAGCAGTTGGAAGTGCATTTACCTTCCTCTCCAACGTGTTGACTCGATCATTTTGTTCTTTGATGAATTGCAAAAAGTTCGTATCGTCCCTTTCAAGGACACCCAGCCTTTCCTCATGGGTGGAAAGGGTTTTTAAGATACCCTTTTGTGTCGTCTCCAAATCGGGTAAGTCCTTCAAAAGAGAGGAAGTTTGTACATCCAACTGAGCTATCTTCTGTTGCAACGAGGAAACGGTCTCTCCCTGCTTGGAGATGGCACCCAGCAGTGCCTTGATCTGTTCACCCTTTGCAGCCTCGATCGAGTTCAATCTCGTCGAGATCTCGCTTAGCCTATCTTTCAACGCCGAGACATCCGACTTCATCCCCTCAAACGAGAGTCTAAGCGTATCCATATCGGTCTTCAGGTCGTTAAAACCGTTCAACATCCCAACCTGAGCCTTTTCCACATTCGTTATCCTTTCGTCGAGATTCGGTATCTTCCCGGTTAAGTTCTGCATAGATCCCAATACTGTGGAAATCTGATTTAATCCAACTATACTCTTCTCCAGTGCAGATACACGCTTCTCGCAGTTATCTATTTTAGAGGCATTCGCCGATATGAGAGATCTATTTTCTTCTCTTAACGAAGAGAATGCAGTGCCGAGCGCGTTAATTTTCTGAGATAAAGTGTTCAATTCCGTTGGTTTGAATTGCTTTGGGGCTTTCTTATCCACATAATCGATGAGTCTTGCAGCTACCTTAGCGAGTTCATACCTGTTCACAAGGTCAGAACCATAGAAATTGTTATTACTCAATTCCATGATATTCGCTTCTATTACCTTTACCACATAATTATAAATATCAGAGGATGGCTTGACATCGTTTATAAAGAGACCTTCTGCAAGAATAGCACCTGCAGACAACAAAATGATCACGAATAGCGTAAATATCTTCCAAAACATCTCTCGATCACCTGCCTAAGAATGTGAAGTAAATAAATATCGCAGTAGATAAAGCACCCAACACAGAACCCAATATCTGAGGTAGAGCCCCTATATATATTTGAGCCGTTCTCTTAATACGAATAGTCGTCTCAGCGACGGCAGTATCACCGAATAGGGAAACAGCACGGATGTGCAAGATGTACTCACCATCGGGTATATAATTCCCTTTCTCATCCCTTCCATCCCAGACGATCTCATGGGTGCCAGGCGACGTGCTCTTATCTTTTAATATAACGGCTTTCAAAGAATTGGCCGAATCCGTAACATACAAATTCACATTAGCCTGTCGTGTTATCGTATATTCTATATGAAAACCAGAAGGTAGAGGTGCAGCCGTGATCGTTGCCTGAAATGGGGTCTCCTTCAGAAACACATTGAGAATGCGGGTTTCTCCTGGCTCAAGGGTGATCAACTGCTGAGATGTCTCGTATCCCGTGTGTTTTACCGTTATCACGTGCTTTCCTTTCCTCAGATCCGATACTATAACGGGACTCTTACCGAAATCCTTATCATCTACGAACACATCACAAGAGGGAGGATATGTGTTAACTGAGACCCGCGATAACGGCTCTAAGGATACGTTGAGCTTGGTTTCCTGGTCTTTTTTGACCTCAACTATCCTATGAACAGGATTGTAGCCAGACCTGGTGATCAGTACATCGTATTTCCCAACGACCATTCGAGGATCTATGTATGGGGATATACCAACGTTTTTGCCATCTATGTATATCGTGCTTCCAACAGGATCTGTCAATATCGTTAAGCTCCCCATATCCCTTAAGTCTATCTTCATCTTTTTTATCTCTCCCCTTGCCAACACTATCTCTTGTGACCAGTCACTGTAATCCGGATGACGTATCGTGATCCTGTGCTTCCCGGCAAGAAGAGATAGTTTCAAGGGAGTATTTCCCTTGTATATACCATCGATGTATACGGAGGCATTCTCCACGGGGATGGTTTCTATCTCCAGCAATCCGACTATCGTTAGATTCAGGTCCAGCTCCGTAGTCCTGTTCCTCTCTATCTTCACCTTCTGTTCCCACATACCAACTTCGCCCTTTACCACCTTTACATCGTATGTTCCAACCGGGATATCGTCTTTGGTGAATGGAGTTATCCCCACCTTTTCACCGTTTATGTAGACGTTCGCAACGGAAGGTACACTCGTTATGCGTAGACTGCCACTATAGGGAGTAAGGCGTGCATGTATATATCTTTTCTCTGGGGTCTCTATTCTGATCTTCTTTACCCATCTCTCATAATTGTCTTTCATGATGACGATCTCATGATCACCGAACGAAAGGTCCGGTATCACGAGAGGAGTAGTACCGATATAACTTCCATCCAGGAATACCTTTGCCTGTTTCGGATCACTCTCAACTCCAACACTCCCAACTGGCTTCAGTTCGAAATTCACCGCCTTCGTCGTTAGCGGCTGAATCGTTATCTTC
>WFSK01000258.1 GCA_015486095.1 Thermotogae bacterium | reverse complement strand
GTATAACTCTTATAGTATTACAAATCTTTAAGAAAGGTGGTATAAAAGGATATGAGTAAAGGAGAAAAAAGAGTTATTACCATTGTAAAATATATCTTTCTTTTCACGGCAGGCTTCTTCATGATATTGCCATTCTATTGGCTCATTTCAGCATCTTTGATGACTCCCCAGGAATTCATTTCAATGCCTCCTAAATGGTTTCCACATTCTCCGCAATGGCATAATTATGTAGAAGTCTTTAAGAAGATCCCAATGTGGAAATATTATATGAATAGTTTGATCGTATCTACTGCAGTTACAGTTTTAGTTCTCATAACAAGCAGCTTAGCCGGTTATTCTTTTGCTAAACTTCGTTTTATCGGTAATCGCATCCTATTTAGATTTGTATTGGCAACCATGATGTTCCCAGCATTTCTCTTCCTAATCCCAGTTTTTTACTTGATGAAGCAATTTGGATGGCTGCACAGCAGATTATCACTCATAGCACCCTTTGTGGTAAGTGGGTATGGTATATTTCTTCTTCGTCAATTCATAGTTACTATACCGAACGAATTAATCGATGTCGCCAAAATAGATGGAGCCTCTCAATTGAAGATATTTTCTATGATAATATTACCCCTGGCTAAACCTGCGTTGGCAACTCTGGGGATACTAACTTTTATCGGACAATGGAATTCCTTTATGTGGCCCTTAATCATAACGTCTTCTGCTCCAGAGATCATGACCATACCTGTTGGGTTATCACGTCTTTCTCTTGCATTCTCCACCCTCGAAAATCAAAATCTCATATTGGCAGGATTAGTTCTACAGGTTATACCAGTTGTAGGTTTATTCCTATATCTTCAAAGATACTACATCAAGGGAATAGTCCTTTCCGGTTTCGGTGGCATTTGATCCAACAAGTGAGATTATCTTAGAGGTAATTTTACGTAAAATTTACTCCCTTCATTTACTGTACTCTCCACCCATATCTTACCGCCATGGGCTTCCACGATGATCTTAGCGATTGAAAGCCCTAACCCACTTCCTTCAACAGTATAGGCATATTCATTTCCTCTGAAGAAGCGTTCGAATATATGTGGTAATTCTTCCTCAGATATACCTATTCCATTATCTTCTATTACGATCGTAACTTCCTCTCCGGTTACCCTTTCCATGATCTTCACGAATCTACTCTTCCCTTCACGCTTGGCATATTTTACACCGTTATCTATCAGATTAGTAAAGACCTGTTTTATACGTCGAGGATCTGCCATTATCTTCAAATTCGTGTCTTCGAATGCCGTTATCAAAGATACTCCTTTCCTATTGGCCCTTTCCTCAAACTGCGAAACTATCTCATTTAATGTTTCTACGAGATCTACTTCCTCTTTCTTTATCCTTAACTCTCCCCTCTCGATAGAAGAGAAATCTAACAATTCATCTAAAAGTCTTTCTAGATGCTCACTTTCTTTGTATATCGTTGCCAGGAAATCTCTTTCGGTATTCGAATCTATCTCTCCTGCTGAATCACTCAACGTCTCTACATATGCCTTTATACTGGCAAGTGGTGTACGAAGCTCATGAGAAATAGATGATAAGAAATTAGACTTCAACCTATCCAACTTCCTAAGTCTTTCCACTTCCTTGGTATTCGTTATATCTTCTAATACGAGAAGATATTCTTCTCCCTTTTCACTTTTTAAGGGCAGACATTTCAAACTCCATAAAGCTGATGTATCATCACGAGAGGGAACTTCCACTTCTTTACTCTCGAATTCCCTGGTCGAGATGGTTCTATCTATGAGTGCACCCACCTCTTTCGAAAGAGGTTCACTCAAGAGAGCACTTATGTCCTTTTCATCCTTTATGTTAAATGTGGCTAAGGCAGTCGAATTGGCAAATTTAACTTTCTTATCCTTTGAAAACACCAGGACCATGGTATCTAACGTATTCAAGATGCTTTGAAAGTAATTTTTTAGCGCCCTAACTGCTTCTTCAGACTTCTGGAGGGTCTCGTACATGAGTGTGGATTCCAATAATATACTACCTTGAAGTGAGGAGAAATTCAACAGATCTAAATCTTCTGAAGTTAGTTCAGATGCCCTTTTGGATACGAATAGTACTGTGAATCCAAGTTTTCTCTTTGGGCGTAACAGCGGTAATACGATAACACATCTATTCTCTTCTATATCGAAAGCAGAAACTTTGTGATGCTCCAGCGCCCATTCTACAAATTCTTTGCTTTCTTCCTTCTCCAAAAATTGGAGTATCTCTTCCCTATTTCCATTCAGATAACGGTAATCTTCTCCTTCATCTCTGTAGATCACAAACCCAATGGAGTCGTAGTCCAGCATCTCCTTTATATGATTTCCCAAAAACCGGACAATCTCATCCACGGTTACGATCCCCAAAATGCTTCTCGTGAAAGACATGATTCTTTGTTGAAGTCTTAAATAAGAATCCCGTATATCTTTTAACAGCTTTTCACATGTTTGCTTCTTCATAATTCTTCCACTCCACGTATCCTCCAGATGTGCTCAAAGTGTAGAGATAGCCCCCCTTTACTACCATCTTTTCGAATTCTCTTTCCAGAGGTATGAGATCTACAATCCTGTCCAAATGAGTATCGACTACTATAATACGTCGCAGTTCTCCCTCTCCCACGAATAGCTTTCCTTTATAATAACAGAGAGTATTTATAGTTCCCTCTATTGGAATGGTTTTTTTTAACTTCTTCCCAAATGTACTTATATCATAGACATTCAGTGTCCCATCACCCGCTACATATATTTTCGAATCCCCTGTAAGAACTGTATCTGTAAGAGTAAAGTCGAATTGCTCTCTTGATTCCAGAGTATCCAATCGCCAATCGTACTTCTCTATCGATGTGTTGGACATGATGTATACATCTTTTCCATTCGTTATGATCTTCTTTGGCGTTATTCCCAGATGCCTCGAAGCGATAAAACCCTTTGTTAGGTTAAAGATTTCGATCTCGTGTGTTCCTGTTAGAATGTACAACACATCTTTAGATTCATCGTAGGCTAATTGAACTGCAGGCATATTTAGCCTTATATGTCTTATAGTGAGTTTTGTGAATAGATCTATCACATCCACTAAACTACCGAATTCCGATATATATGCGATTCCATTCTTTTCATCTACTACAATATGTTGAGGTAAAAAGGATGGCAGGGATATCTTATGAATCACTCTCCTGTCACCTATATCATACAGAATATTGGAAAGCATCCCCAAAACCAGGAGATGTGTGTTGTAAAAAGCCATATCCGTTGGATATATCCCTAAAATGATCTCTTTCTTCACATTTAGCGTATTCAGATCGAAGACCATAAGATGTGAGTTCCCTTCTGAAACATATATTTCCTTCCTGAGGGGATCGAATGTCATGTCCAATGGAATATTGTTCAGTTCATAACTCTTTTCTACATATATAGATCGTTCACCCACCTTACATTCGTCGAGTGTAAACGTTGCCTTGTCGAGTACATAAAGTCTACCGTTATATTCGAAAAGAGCAGTAGGTATGCCTGGAAATCTTAACTTCATAGTTTTCTCATTAGAGAACACATCTTTTATCTCTATTTGCATAGTACCAGAATCGATCTTATAGACCATCTTTGAGGGGGTTAAATATGCTTTGGAAGATATCAGAGGAGGTAGATTGGGGGGTGTTACTAAACTCAGGTTACCTGGATCAAATTTCTTCTTCTTTCCCCCATCATCGAAATAGAGGACCTTACCATCCAAGGAAAAGTAAAATCCATCATAATTTCCTTCAAATCGCTTAACCACACGGAAGGTTTTCGTTTCGACGATCGATATGCTCTTATCAAAGCCATCGTTGATGAATAACATACCTTTGAACAGAACCCCATCCCAAGGAAACCTTCCTACTTTTACACTTTTGATGATTGTTCCCGAATCTTTATCGTATATCAATACATTACCGCTTCCCTCACAGATCATAAAGACATATCTCGTGCCTTCATCGGTTAGTGTTCTAACGGGCATAACGCCTTGAGATATCCCTTCTTTGATGCTCTTTTCCAAATAAATGACACCTCCAAAGCTATATACACCAAATATGAAGGAAGAGAAAATGATGAGTATAGGAAGCGATATCCTTATGGCATTACTATTCTTTAACATTTCAATCTTCTCCTGAACGGTTTTTCCAAGAGGCGCAAAATCTTGGTATGAAAAAGATCTTTTTTCGAAACGGGCTCAACGAGTATGGTATAACACTTCATCTTCTTTCCCAACAAGATGTCGGTAAAAACTTGATCTCCTATTATCACAGTTTTTTCAGGCACGCTCCCCGTTTGTTCGAAGACTTTATTCATTACCCCTTTAAGTGGCTTCTTAGCACCTCCTATTACTTGAATACCATTACCGAATTGTTTGCTTATCCTGTTCAATCTCGCTTTCATACCGTTTGAGAGAACACTGACTTTAAACCCCTTACCCTTAAGATTCCTGAACAGGGAAAGTACAGATGCCGGTACACTGACAGAACCACGAGGAGCAAGGGTATTATCGAAGTCGAACACAAGGCAATCATATCCCCACTCCTTTAATTTCTCATAGTTTACACTGTATACAGAAGGATATTGTTCATCTGCCGATAAAGCATTGAAGATCCTTTCCAACTTTCCTATGGTATAGGAGAGTGTATAATAAGTAAAACGCTCGAGATAATGCATGACTTTTATCACCGGTGAAGTGAGGTCACTGAAAGGAGTAACCAGAATAGTATACATTCCCAATCTGTTTCCCAGAAGTATATCGGTAAAGAGTAAATCTCCCACCATTACACATCTCTCTGGTTCTATTTCCATTTCTGCTAATACACTCATCATCTTTTCTTTAAATGGTTTATGGAGTCTCGGATATACTTTATATATCTTATCCTTTCCTTCTAAGAAATTGGAAATCTTTTCGACTCGCTCGAATCTTGCGTTGGTAACGATCGCTATTCTGAATCCCATATCATTTAATCTCTCAAATAACTCTTGAGTCCCATCTCTACTGTAAAAACGCTTCCAAGGAAAAAGAGTATTATCCAGATCAAAGAGAATAATCTTGTAATTCATTCTTTTGAGCCGTTCATAGTCTATTGTAAATATTGAATGAGTTTGTTCGTTTGGTAAAAATCTCCTCCGCATGTCAAATTCTCTCCTCCACAATATTATAACACCTATGATCGCCCCTAAAGGATAATGGATTGGTGCGAAGAATGAGTACTGCATAGATGAATAATGGATCACACATTTGATCAGTGGCACTCTTTGAGAATCGATTTAACCATCTCATCCGCTTTGCGATTGAGAGAGCGAGGAATATGGGATACCTTCCATTCCTTTTTCAGCGAGGAGGTGACTTTCTCATGCAAGGGTTGAAGATGTCTACTCTTAACTTTGTATTCTCCACTTACCTGTTTTACAACCAATTCGCTATCGAGTAAAAACGTTATCTTCTTGGTGGGAAAATAACGCAAGGCGAATGAAATAGCATCCAACAGACCCTCATATTCTGCTATATTGTTCGTAGCATCCTTAAGAAGGCGTACGAATCTTGCCACTGTTTTCCCATTTTCTACCACTACAAATGCACAGGCCCCTATATTCTTACCAACTATAGCACCTCCGTCACAATATATCTTCATCTCATCACCATCAAAAGACCTTCAAATCTATAGAATAATGAAGTTCTCTTCCCCCACAATTTGCCGATATATGCACAACGTAATTCCCTCTATACTTAACAACGATCTCATCGATGTTCTTTGTATCCAGGATCATCCTGCTACCTCGAGGATTTATCTTTACAAAAAATATATCTCTATTGGTATACTCATATATCTTTATGTTTTCTCGCATAACTGAGAGCGTAAAGGATGATAGTTTAACACGTTTAACATCGGATGTTTTGTTTTGTATATAAACTTTAAAGTACAGCTTTGAATTTGTTCTTACGAACTTCATGATATCGGTATATATGGATAGTCCTTTCCCATTAGATAAGGAGCTCTTCCCCATAACGTCGATCAAGTGTGTAACACCGAAGTGCTCTCCATTTGCATCTGTTAAACGCACCTCTAATTTATATACACCAGGTACTCTTGGTACAAGGGAAGAAGATGCAAAATCCTCAGGATAGAAGAAAAGCAATTGAGTATTCCCTGGCGGTATATCGAGGGACGGGAATGAAGAAAGGTGATCCATAGAGATCAATCTGTCTCCTTTCCATAGCAAGCAAACGGCATTTATCGATACAAAATGCTTTGTTTCAGAAGTGTAGTTGAGGAAGTTTACGGTAAAAGATATTGGTCGATCTACGATATAAAAATCGCTCTTGGGAGATATAACAAGCTTTTCGACCTTTTTCACTTTGAAAGACTTGGTTAATCGGCATGGCCTTCCATTTACATCTGCTTTTACAACGAGTGTATAGGTTCCGGTTTTTGTCGGTACCTTTATGCCTTCTCTTAAAGAATCGAAAACAAGAGATTTTGAAAAGGCCGTAAGAGAGGATTCGACTGTACGAGGGTATTGAAAATCATAATACCTTTTCTTTGAGGCCAGTGATGTTATTGTTACAACGAAATTCTTTATATTGAATTTTATATCCCTCTTTCGTTTATTCGATATCCAGACCTTAAAATTAAGTGCATCATTCATCTTCAGTGTATCGAAGTCTCCCGTGAGGAAAAATGATAAAGAATTAAATGATACATGAGTAGGGATATTTCTTCGGAATTTGAAGGTAAACCACCAGGCAAGACCGAGAAAGATAATTATAACTATGAAATTCATCACAAGAATTCCGCGAGATCGAGGCATTACTCTTCCTCCCGATCTCAACGCTGTTTTTCAGAAATATATTTTCTTTCTTCTTTCAAGGCGAGATAGATATCCAGTTTTTCGTCTTCTATAGTATAAGTAAATTGATAGATCCAATCTCCGTCTACATGGAAATTGATCCTTTTCCCTTTCATTATTACAGGTGGAGTTATCGCCATAACATAGGCATTTTGATACATGGCAACTGTCCAATGGCTGATCGCCGTTGCAAACAACTCCGAAATCGCGCTGATCCTTACATCATGTGAAGATATCAATCGTGAGGGATCGAGCATGTTGTCGGTTATCTTTTTGAAAAGCTCTTCATCGATCGACAATATCGATTGTCCTTTTAATCTTCCTACCACACCTATTATTATAGAAATTGCCCTTTCTATGTCAAAAGTTCGGGCGATCTCTTTCTGATCGATCTTATCTGCCGAAACCTTTCCCACTCTGTTTAGTATATCTACTACTGAATAGTTGAACAGATTGAATACTACGCGATCCATTTTACCACCCCTTTATTCCTCATGTTTAGGATATTCTCGTAACCCTCTCGATCTCTTCTAAAGTCGTGATCCCCAACAACACCTTCTCCAATCCATCTTGAAACATAGTCTTCATCCCATTTTTAACGGCTAATCTTCTCAACTCTAATTCATCTATCTTTCCTCCTTGAATGTATGCCTTTATCTCATCGTTGTTTTTCATGATCTCATGGATTGCTGTTCTACCCTTGTATCCCGTCTTACCACATTTATCACATCCAACCGGTTCTCTAACGTTTATCTCTTTTATCTCGGTCATGTTGAAATGCTTCATACTTTCTATGATACGAGGGGAAGGCGTTACCTTTCTCGAACAGGTACACAGTGTTCTAACCAAACGCTGAGCGATTATCGCTATAACAGTTAAAGCGATCAGATGGGGATCTACACCCAGGTTTACCAGTCTGGCAATAGTACTCGGTGCATCGTTCGTATGTAATGTGGACAACACTAAATGGCCTGTCATTGCAGCTTCCGTTGCTATCTGGGCAGTCTCTTTATCCCTGATCTCTCCAACCATTATCACGTTTGGATCCTGTCTCAAGACCATCCTGAGCAGATTCGCAAACGTTAATCCTATTTCAGGCTTCACAGATACCTGATTTACCCCTTCTATTTGATATTCCACAGGGTCTTCTATGGTAACTATGTTCCTCGTTATTTCGTTTAGTTTATTTATGATCGCAACTAAGGTCGTAGTCTTCCCACTCCCCGTTGGTCCTGTAACCAATATAATACCGTATGGCCTCTTTAAGATATCTTTCAGAAGTTCGATATTGTAATCGCTCAATCCCAATTCTTCTATATTTTTACTGGCATCTGCAACTCTCAATATTCTTAAAACGGCCTTCTCTCCATATATAGTCGGCAATGTTGAGACTCTAAAATCGAATTTACCATCCTTCAAATTGAGAAAGAATCTCCCATCTTGGGGCAATCTCTTCTCAGCTATGTTCATCTTGGACATGAGTTTCACCCTCGATATCACAGGTGCTTGTACATTCTTTGGGAGCTCCATACGCTTCCTCAGCATTCCATCTACACGATATCTTACTCGTAATCCTTTAGGATCAGGTTCTATATGAATATCGCTCGCATCTTCTTCTATAGCTTGCAATACGATACGATTTACCAATCTGACTACCGGTGCATTCCCTGTTTCTTCTTCTAACTCTGTTTCTCCACCTATTTCTTCTTGAGGAAGTCCAAATTCATCTAAGATATCGAGATTTTCAGATCCCCCATAAAAAGCCTTTATTGCTCTTTTTATCTCCTCTCTCGACGTAACTACTACTGAAAGCTTTTTACCTGTTCTATACCGCAGCTCATCCAATCCTCCCAAGTTCAGAGGATCATCTGTTGCTATGATCAAGGTGTTGTCTTCGATCCCTATTGGAACGACATTGTAATGCTCTGCGATCTTGCGAGGTATTAACGCCATTATGGATGGATCCATCTTAACATTGATCTTCTCTATGAAGGGTAAATTCATCTGTCGAGACAATGCAACAGATATATCTTTCCAGGTAACATAGCCCTTCTCAACCAAAGCTTCGCCCGTTTTTATACCCTTCTCGCGTTGGAATTTTAAAGCATCTGCCAGTTGTTCTCTAGTTATCAAGCCTTGCTCGATGAGTATATCGCCCAGACGGCGTTTATGTTGCCAAGCTCTATCAGCCATAATGCATAGGAGAATTCATAGTTCAAGATCTTCGATCTCTTCTGGTAACCTGAATATAGCAGGTTGTTCTTCTTCCTTGATATTTGCGGTATTATCAAAGCCTGTGGCTATCAAAGTGATCTTCATCTCGTCTTCGGGGAGATCATCATCGAGGCAGAGTCCGAATTTCACATCTGCTTCTTCACTTGCCATATCCTTTATTATTTGAGTGGCATCATTCATCTCCTGCATCTTAATATTCTTGGGAGCAGTTATGTTCATTATGATCGCCTTTGCAGTTTCGACAGGTCTATCGAGCAATTTACTCTCAATAGCATTCTTCGCCGCTTCTTTTGCCCTTTCCTTTCCCTTTCCATGCCCTATACCCAAAACGGCAGTTCCTGCCTTTCTCATAACGGCCTCTATATCAGCGAAGTCAAGATTTATCAATCCATGTTGAGTTATCAAAGAAGAGATACCTTCCACTCCTTGATAGAGGACTTCATCTGCTTTTAGAAAGGCATCCGTAACTGTCCAATCTCCAGATATCTCTTTCAACAATCTATTATTTGAAACCCTTATAAGTGTATCAACGTGTTCACTCAACTTTTTCAACCCTTCCCTTGCAACCTCTGCTCTGTTTCTCATCTCAAATGAAAATGGTGTAGTAACAACTGCTACCGTCAATATATTCATTTCGGATGCAAGCTGGGCTATGAATGGAGAAGCGCCTGTTCCCGTTCCTCCTCCCATACCAGCAGTTATGAACACCATATCTGTTCCTTCTAAAACATCTCTTATAGCAGCTTCACTCTCCTTTGCAGCCTTTTCTCCGATGTTCGGATCTCCACCTGTACCGAGCCCTTTGGTTAATTGGGCGCCCAACTGGAGTTTGATCTCCGCTTCACTGTTATCGAGATCTTGAAGATCGGTATTAGCACAGATGAAGACAACCCTATCAACACCAGAACTGATCATCCTGTTAACAGCGTTATTTCCTGCTCCTCCTACTCCTATTATCTTTATGACAGCATTTTTTCTCCTCATCTTCTTTTCATCGAGATCCATTTCAAAAACCATATCTCTCAAGTACACCTCCCTTCATTTACATTTTAAACGAATTTTTTCCAGTAGTCTATGAATCTTCGAAGAATACTTCTTTCCTTGATCTTACCCTTTCTACTATTCTCTTCGAGATCACTGTATCTATAAGTCCAAATCGTTCCACCCAATATAGTACTGAACGAGGGATCAGAAAGTACATCCTCAGGACCATCTAATATCGTGTTACCAGAATTCGAATAATTACCTATTCTACAAGGATATCGCAAAACCTCTTCTGCTAACCCTTCTATACCCCTCAAATGTGTTCCTCCACCAGTTAAAATGATTCCTCCTGGAATAGAAGTTTCTCCATGGGCACGTAAAAATGGTTCTGCTTTCCTCAGTTCTTTACGACAATATTCCAAGATCTCTTTAAGACGAGCATAGATTATATAAGATAATTTCTTAGTAGATACCTCCATTTCGGTTACGTTATCGGGCTTTTTAACCACTATATCTACATCTTCCTCCAATGCCTTTGGCAGAGCAAATCCACTTTCTTTCTTTATCCTTTCTGCCTCTGCATAAGATATACCCAATACTTGAGCTATATCCCTCGTGATCGTAGAGCCCCCAAACGGCAAAGATCTCACGTATATAGGAACTCCATTAAAATATACTACGATATCGGTTACTCCACCTCCTAGATTTATCACTGCTACACCTCGTTCTTTTTCAGTCATGTTCGCACAACTCTCAGCCGCTGCTATCCCCTGATATATGAATGAGTTAACTCCTATATCAACGTCTTCTAAGAGGTGCTTCAGACCGTTTATTATTCCCATATCTTCCGTTATTACCACGGCATCTACTGTCAATTCATTGGCTATCATTTCTAAAGGTGTAGATACATCTCTGTCGTCTAACTTATATCCCAATGCGAGTTTATGTAGTACGAACGTATCGTTTTCGTTTAATACTTCCTCTTGTGAAGATTGAAATAAGGTTCTCACCGCTGCATTCAAGGCCTGATTTACATCTTCTTCTGATACGGTATTCCCTTCTGGACGTTGAGGGATATCCACAGATCCATGAACGATATAGGAGTTGATTTCCTGAGAACTCAGGCAAACATGATATGTGGTATCGAATGCTCTCTTTCCGATCATGCTCTCTGCTACCGTTACCGTTCCTTCAATGGCTTCTCTTGCTTTTAAAATATCCCTAACTATACCCTTACTAATCCCCCCAGAAGGTCTTTCTCCATAGCCGCTTATTTCTATTAAACCATTTCTTTCACGCGATATCATTGCCCTTATCGTTTCACTCCCCATATCAACAACGGTAACAAACTGTCTTGACCCCGCCATTTTTTTAACCTCCCATTATTCACCTTTCGAATACAAACTTATTATTGGTGATCATCTCTACTCGACTTCTTGCTGGAAGAGCTTTCCATATCTTTAAAATCACATCTGGTATTTCTTGAAGATCTTTAATTTCCCTCACTTTAAATACTATTCCCTTCCTCATGTAAACTACATTACCCTTTATATCGATCTCAGAAATATTTTTAATGAGTGTTTTATCCAAGTTTATCACATAATTCAGTTTCTTTACAAGCCCATTTCTCGAAAGTTTATCGAATGTAAAATCCATTTCATTTAATCCACATATTACTGGTAAGGAATAATCATATGGATCTTCACCTTCTCTCAACTTTCTAAAAAGCGTCCCCTGCGCATCCGAAAGATAGAAATCCGTTCCTATATGCATAATGGATGCCATTTTTCTCTCCTCGATCATGAAATTCAATCGATCGTGCGATACGATCTCCACTCTTACTTTCTTTATAATAGGATCGAGTATTTCTCTTTCACCAACTAATTCGAAGATACTCCACTTCTTGTTGAGTGCATATAACTTACGAATGTATTCTGTAGAAAGGTATGAATTACCTGTTATTTCTATCTTTTTCGCCATGAAAAAAGGCCATCGAAATGAAAGGGAGTATAACAGCATGGTTACGGATAGAGCGAGTAGAAATGCAGAAAGGACATAAATTAGAGTAAAGAATTCTAACGCTCGAACATGCTGCAAGGATCGAATATGCGATCTCATTTCCATTTTTACCCCACACAAACCACTTCCAACTCCAATCTCACACCGAATTTCTTCAAAACTTCCTCTATTACAAGAGAAGTGAGTTCATCGAAATCTCTTCGGGTCCCACCACCGAAATTAACGATGAAGTTTGCATGTTTGGTAGAAATTCCAAGAGCTCCTATCCTTTTCCCCTTTAATCCACAAGCCTCTATTAATTTTCCTGCATGCATTCCTGGAGGATTTTTGAATATGGAACCAGCCGAATGCATATCGAGGGGTTGTTTAAGCTGTCGTTCTCGTTGGAATACTTTCATCTTTTCCTGCGCTTCCTTCACATTACCTCTCTCGAATTTTAATTTTACCCTTGATATAACAAAAGGCGTTGTATCTTTGAAAGAAAAAGTGCGATATGAAAAAGCAAAATCATCTTCCTTCAACACAATACGCTTACCATCCCATCTTATTACTTCGAGCTCTTTGACGAATTCTCCTATAGAATAACCAAAAGCCCCTGCATTCGACATCACTGCCCCACCCACGCTTCCAGGTATTCCTATTAACCCTTCCATTCCTGTGAATCCCTTTTCATGAGAAAAAGAAATGACCTTGTGTAGAGGGCAACCTCCTTCAGCCTGGATGGTGCCATCCGATAGGATCGAGATATCATTCATAGCTGCGAGATGCACTACAATGCCATCGTAGATCTCGTCTTTAAAGATCGTATTGCTTCCGCCTCCAAGAATGAAATATCGTACATTTGTTTCCTTTATGAACTCAGCTAATAGCAAGAG
>WFSK01000257.1 GCA_015486095.1 Thermotogae bacterium | reverse complement strand
CCTTTATAAGGTATTCTCCCCCCGAAAGATGAACCTCCACAGGCGTTGTACCCTTGTATATCCCATTCACGTATACCTGTGCCCCGGAAGGCATGCTTGTAACCGCAAGTACACCCATGGGGGTCAGTTTTTGCGTTATCTCTACCACCTGATTGACGTTAACCTTAACCTTTTTTTCGACTTCGAAATAGTGATCTTTGGATATACGAACCGTGTGTTCTCCCACATCGACTTTCGTCTTTACCGGTGTCTTTCCAACGCTATAACCATCCACGTAGACATCGGCGTTAGAAGGTTCGGATATCACCTCTATCGTACCGAAGGTGGTGAGTTTTACGAGGCGCGTCGTGGTAGTATAAGGTTCGACGTTCACACGAAATGTTACAGGGTTATATCCATCCTTATTCAATCTGATCTCATGAGAGGTAGCCTGAATCTTGTTTACGGTAAGCGGTGTTACTCCCTTGTACTCACCATCGATGAAGACATCTGCCCCTTTCGGATCGGAACTGATCACGAGCGTACCAAATCCCTTAAGCATTACAAATAGTTCATTTTCTTTATTTCCCTTAACATTGATAAAAGATTTGTAAGGGGCATAACCGGGTTTCACAACTTCAAGATAGTGTACGCCCGGTAACACATTCTGAAGTGTTAAGGGATAGGTGGAGCTCGTCAGGCCCACTGGTTTCCCATCCAAATAGACGCTGGCATTGGAAGGCTCGGAGTTTATAGTCAAGACCGTGGGTGCACCAGGTCTTCTTTCCTTCGGGATAACTCTGATCTGGATATCGGCTGCATCCGTTAGTGTGCCAAAAGATACGATGAAGTCAGGGGTTAAATAGACATCCTGAGGTGGAACATTCTTTATATTCGTCTTAAAAGGCCTTGAGAGGGGCAGAAAGATAGTTTGAGTTGCAGGGAGTGTAGCGTCGTAAACGAGTCGCGTTTGTGATATAGAAGTCACGTAGTCGAAGACGGAATCCCTTATCGCAATGGTATTGCCTCTATCCGAACCCTTCACTCGAATATCGAGTTCGATGCCATCCAACTTCAATATCGTATCGGTTGCCACCTTTATGCCTATAGAAGATGACTTTTCAAAGGGCATGAGACGGCCAGAGAGTTCGAATGCAGCACTACCCATGAGTTGAGAGTCTTTCATCTCTACAATGGTCGTTTGAGAGACGAATGTATTAACAGATGCAAAGACAAAAACCGTTAATATCGAGATCATGGAGATCAAGAGTATAGCACGAGTCTTCATAACTCACCACCCTTAGATATACAATTCAACTTTCAGTGATTACTTCCATACGATCGCATCGAATTCCTCACCATATTTCGATATCCCGGTCTTCACAAAGATAGGGCATCGGAGAAAGCCAAACATAAACGGAGCATTCATCGATGGTATATTATATCTTTCTATACGGGATTTCGGGTTAATAGTTGAAATCCAATTCTCACTCTTGTCCCAGTCTTCGGCGATGAATCGATATCTACTGTCATCGAGTGAAGAGAAGCAATGCTCTTTGCCAGGTTGAGTCCCAATCCGAATCCAGGTACATCAGTCCTACCTCTGAAAAACTCCTTGAAGGCATTTTCGAGTGTTTCTCGATCCATTCCAGGACCCTCATCAGAAACCTCGAGATAATTTTCCTTTAAAGTTACTTTCACCCTTCCAGAAGTATATTTACACGCATTTTCAACGATATTCTTGATCATTTCTTTAAGAAGGAGAGAACTGCCGTTAACGATAACACCCGGTTGAGAATCTATCTCTATTCTATTAGGGTAGTCCTTGACGAGTTCTTCGATCGATTCAACAACGATTTCGGACAGATCCACTTGCCTAAAATCTCTTATCACATCTTCTCTTATACGTGTGAGCCCGAGTAACATTTCAACTAACCTTGTCATTTCATCTGTCTTTTGCACGATCTTTTCAAGACTCTTATACATTTCATCTTTGGAATTCTTTATCAAAGCGAGTTGGGCTCTACTCTTTATGATCGTGATGGGTGTCCTTAGCTCATGAGCAGCCATAGAAGAAAAACGCTCGATTTTTCTAACTCCCTCTTCTACCCTATCCAAAGCAGTGTTGATCGAGGTTTCAAGGGTCTCTATTTCGCTTCCAAACTTCGGGACTTTCACACGAAAGGATAAATTTTCCGGCTTAAGGCCCTTCATTTGAAATGCCATCATCTCAATTGGCTTCAGAGCCTTGCTTATAATGATATACCCTCCCGTGATCACCACGGTGAATATGATAGCAAGGCCAATCCAGAGCCATATCGTTGTCTTCGATAGGGTAGTGTTGAACTCTTCCATAGATCTCATCGCCACGAGGTAATACGTTTCTTTATTCTTTCGAAAGGGAAAGATCGCGATCCTTTGGATCGACTGCTGGACATTCTCGGGCGATAAAACGCGAGACACCTTAATGGTAAATGGCGTGGAATGTCCCGAAAAAAACCTTTGAAGTGCCAGTCTGGCAGTTGGTGAATCGGTATCCATCTCGGATGTAAATGAAAAAACCTGTTTTTTCCCTTCATCGAAGATATAATAAGAGATGTCCGTTGTGCCAATGTTATTCAAAAAAGACCTAAGTGAGATATCTTTGAAATTTTCCAACTTAAGGTAGTTGATAACCTTTCTTGCAGATGCATTCAAATAGGAATCGAAAGCCTTATAAGAACTTCTAATTTGAAGTCGGTATATCATCCAACCTGTTAAAACGAACATGATTATCAAGGTTATGATAAACCATAACATAACCTTGAACTTTACAGTCTTCATACTTCCTCCCTTATTCTATATCCGATGCCACGCACTGTTTCGATTAGATCATCAACACCATACCTTTTTAGCTTATCTCTTATATACTTTATGTATACATCGACTACATTGCTATACATTTCAAACCCACTTTCCCAGACATGCTCGATGATCTTCTGCCTGTCTAAAACGATCCCCGCGTTAATGGCAAGATACTCGAATATATCAAACTCCTTTTTACTCAACTTGATAGGTTTATCATCAACATTTACTGTCCTTTTTAGGAGATCCAGCTTGACCCTTCCTTTCCCAAGAACTATAAAGTTCAATTTTCTCGCCGAATTTCTACGAATCAAAACCCGAATCCTGGCAAGAAGTTCTCTGAGATCAAATGGCTTCACAAGGTAATCATCTGCTCCACCATCTAGACCTCTTATCCTGTCTGGGATAGAATCACGTGCCGTAAGCATAAGAATAGGTGTGGTAAATCCTTCGTTTCTCAAACTTGCACAAACATCCCATCCATTCATCTTAGGAAGCATAATATCGAGAACGATCACATCATATTCACTTGAAAAGGCAAGATCGAGAGCTTTTTCTCCATCATAAGCTACATCAACAATAAAGCCTTCCTGTTCAAAGGCTTCTTTCAGATTCTCACACAGTTCTAAGTTATCTTCCACAAGAAGTATCTTCATTAGTTAAATTCTATCACAAAAGCTTAGATTCTAATTTATTTTTAATCTTTGGTATCTACACTATCTTTGAAGTCCAAAAGAAAGGAGGTGAGAATCATGAAAAAATGGCTTATAGTATTGGCAATCGCTGCGGTATTGAGTGCAAGTTTAACGCTACTTGCAACGGAGTCAAAGCATCCGACTAACGTCTCCTCCCCGACACAACAGAGTACAACATTATCATCTCAGCAAACACAATCGCTGCGATCAACGAATATCTCTTCGGTAAAATCAATCCAAGAGGAGGAAACGAAAGAAGCAACAGACAATGATAACGTCCAGGAACAGATTGAACAACAATCGGGTCCTAATGATGGTCCAGATGTAAATGAAGAGATCAAAGGAAAAAAGAAGGAAGTAGACAACGATAACATCCAACAACAGGACGGACCACAAGGTGGACCAGATGGAAATGAAGGAACCTCAGCAGAGGATTAAAAAGGCTGGACGGTAAGTACTACTCACCCCATTGTCAATGGGGTGAGTAGCTCTCCTTGAATGTTCAAACTGCCTTATCCTGTGTTCAGAATGCTGTGTCAAGCAATACAGTCGTTCATAATCTTCTATTTGTTATTCCATATCTTCCATGATATCATTATATTGTGGAGATGAGATATGGTTACAGGTGAAATTTTAGGATTGTTGATCAACAATTTCAACAAGGTTGCCGTTAAATCTGGATTGCAATTCGCTCAAAGGTTGTTGGCAGAAGGAATAGAGTATGTTGTGGCATTCGTGGATCAAGATCACAAAGATGCCCGATTTAAGGCAAGAACTCTAAAGATAGAAGAAATGAAGGGCCTGATCGGAATCCTGATCGTCTTTGGTGGAGACGGGACCATGTTGTATGCGGCAAGGCATATGATATCTTCTAACACACCCATACTCGGTATAAACACTGGTTCATTCGGTTTTCTAACTGCCATAGGTGCCGGTGAAATCGATACCTTTTTCCCAAAGATCCTTCAGAAGGAATTCAGGATAATGGAAAGACCAATGATATGCGCCACTCTTTATAAGAATGAGAAGAAACTCTCGAAAGACCTTGCAGTTAACGATGTCGTATTGCTCCGTGAACCCGCTTCACATGTACCCACCTTTAAGATAACGATAAATGGTGAATTCTTTTCCTATGTGAGAGGAGATGGTTTGATCTTCTCCACACCAACGGGTTCTACCGCATATCTCATGAGTGCCGGAGGGCCGATAATAAATCCATATATAAAGGGTATAGCGTTCTGCCCCATATGTCCTCATACCATAGGAACGAGGCCTATAATCCTAACCGAAGATGATGTTATAACTGCTTCCGTGCTCGAGAGCGATGTCAACGTTTCTTTGGTGATAGACGGACAGGAAAAGAGTGATTTTGATCACGATATGGAGGTAAGGATAGATATGTCTTCTGCCAGGGCAAGATTTGCTGAATTCAAAGAAAGGAATTTCTACAAACTCGTTCAGAAGAAGTTGGCATGGGGGAAAAGGGAATTATAACTATGGAGAGAAGCATATGTCCGATATCGATGATGTTATAGAGACAAAATGTATTCTGAACGCCATACATGAAGGAATCATAATGATAGATAAGGATATGAATATACGTTTTTTGAATCGTGCCGGGGCGGAACTCCTTGGGATTCCACAACACGAATCTGTAGGAAAGGATATTCGAAAGGTCATTAAAAATACTCGTTTACCCGAGGTGATCGAGACTGGCAAGAGCACCTTGAATTCCATACAAAGATTAAGTGATTCCCGTGTAATAGTTACGAACAGAGTCCCTATTGTGAAAAATAACGGTGAAGTAGTTGGAGCCGCCTCCGTTTTTCGAGATATCAGTGAAGTGAAGGACCTTGCGAAGAAAGTTACGGATCTGGAAAAGATAAAGACCATGTTGAATGCGATAATCGATTCCACTTACGATGGGATATCGGTTGTGGATAAGGATGGGAAAGAAATATTGGTAAACAAAGCATATACGAGATTGACAGGACTGAGTATGCGAGATGTTATCGGAAAACCTGCAACCGTAGATATAGCAGAAGGAGAAAGTGTCCATATGAGAGTTTTGAAGACCGGTAAGACGATAACGAATGTGAGAATGAAGGTCGGACCTCAGAGAAAGGATGTCACCGTTAATGGGGCACCAATAATAATGAACGGTAAGATCATGGGCAGCGTAGCTGTGATAAGGGATACCTCCGAATTGGTCGCGTTGACCAGAGAATTGGAAAAGACGAAGATGCTTCTGCGCAAGGTTCAAGCAAAATATTCCTTCGAAGATATCGTCGGTTCGAGTCCTGGAATAAAGATGGCCATAGAGCAGGCGAAGAAAGCGGCTCCGACACCCGCCACGATCCTGCTCATCGGAGAGAGTGGTACCGGTAAGGAACTCTTCGCCCATTCCATTCATAATGCCAGTGATAGGCGCGAAATGCCCTTCATCAGAATCAACTGTGCCGCACTCCCCGAAGATATATTGGAAGCAGAATTGTTCGGCTACGAAGAGGGGGCATTCACAGGGGCAAAGAAGGGGGGAAAGAAGGGATTCTTCGAGGAGGCAAATGGTGGGACGATCTTCTTGGATGAGATAGGCAAGATATCTATGAGATTGCAAACGAAATTGTTGAGAGTTCTTCAGGAACATGAGATCATCAGGGTTGGTGCTACAAAACCGATTACGGTTAATACCAGAGTAATAGCCGCTACGAATATAGACCTCACCAAAGAGGTAAAAGAAGGTAGATTTTTACCAGACCTGTATTACCGTCTCAACGTTGTACCCATATACATACCTCCGCTCAGGGAACACAAGGAAGATATCCCACTCCTGGTAGACATGATAATAAAGAAGTTAAACCAGGAATACGGGAGAATTGTGGAACGCATAACGGAAAGTGCACTAAAGGTATTGAGAGCCTATGATTGGCCAGGAAACGTTAGGGAATTGGAGAACGCTATCGGAAGGGCAATGATAAATGCTGGTTACAATGCTCGGGTTATAGATCTCCAGGATATTCCACCTTTGTTTCCCATGGGTTCATTTAAAGGTATAAAAAGGGTAAACGCTGTTGAGAAAGAAGAACGAATAGAACCACTTTCCATGATCCTTCAGAGAATAGAGAAGGATACCATAAAAAGGGTATTATCCCTGGCAAAGAGCAAAAAAGAAGCTGCGGATATCCTAAAGATAAGTATAAGGAGTTTATATTACAAGATAAAAAAATATGGATTATCAGAGGAAAAAGCAGATGACAGAGCGTGAAAAATTGTTGAAGTTGGTAAAGGAAAAAGGAGAGGTAATAATTCCACAACTACTTGCTATCCTCCAGAACGAAAACGAATATTCTGTAGTGGAGATAGTAAAAGAGGCTCTTATGAACTTCAAAGATACCGCCAGTAAAAGAATATCTGAACGCTTAAGGGAGATATATAGAACCGATGAAGTGGATAAAAGGGCAATGGAGGTTCTGTATTTAGTCGATATCCTGGGCGATATAGGAAGCAAAGACGATATAGATATACTCTATAAACTTTTAAGTTATTACGATGAATACGGAGAATGTATTATATATGAGGCATTGGCAAAGTTAGGAGAAGGAGAAAGCGTTGTAGATGCCATAGGCTTGATATTAACGGGGAACTACGAACAACCCATTATCGATATGGCAATAATGGCCATAGCATATACAAACTCTCCACGGGCTCTTCATTATCTAAATGATTATTATTCTCACAAACGAGAAATAATCAACGATGATACGAAAACTCTCCTCCATTCAGCAATAAATGCCTTATGTTCCAACGAAAAATGTTTGAAAGGATTCATCGCTAAAGAAGAGTTTCATCGGTTTAGAGAAGACATTAAAGGCTGGCATCATTCAACTACCAACGGGTCTTGATCTTCAGCAAAGATTTCCTTCATTTATCCAACTCCGATGTTTTCTCCAGGATTCCGTGACTAATTCGAACATCTTTCATCTTTTGAACCTATCTTCAGATCCTCCAGTCTAATCTTTCAGTTCGATCGCGATCGAAGAAACGAAAATTTGGAGGTGTAGGTCTTTGAAAAGAGTCTTAATTCTAACATCTTTGATCGGCATTGTGCTGCTGGGTACGATCGCCTTGGCCACTCCACCAGCAGTTAAGCCAGTGGTAAAGACAAACATAGGGAATTTTCTTCCTTCTCCGGTGGGAACCTACGCGGGAATATTCACCTTAGAAGCGATCAATGCAGCAGGTTTAAGCGCAACTCAGATCGAAGGAATCATCGATCTGTCTAACAAGACTAAGAGATCTTTAGAAGCACAGATAGCAAAACGCGATGCGCTGATTAAATCCATACAAGATGCCTTAGTAGCAGGAAAAGACGTGACATATATGAAGAGACAGCTGCGATCGTTTTCACTGGAAAGGCAAAAACTCATAGAAGAATTCAAAGATGGGATATTAAACCTGCTAAGGGATGAACAGAAGAGTGCTATAAGAGATTACATTTTAAGAAGGTTAAATACCTTCTTCTCTTCTCAGCGCTTACGAAGAGCAGGAGTCAGAGGGTTCTCAAAAGGGGCCGCAGGTGAAGCGATCGTTGCAAAACGCAGGAAAGCATTGATGACGTTGAGAGGACAACCTAAAGTACTTCCAAACGTAAAGGATATGTTAGGCAAACTCCTCGATAAGATAAGAAACATGACACCCGAGGAATATGCGAAGAATCGCGAAAGGATCGTAGATACATTCGTTAACATCATCAAAACTGCACCCAAAGTGAAGGAAGAGATTTCAAAACATCAACTCGATATCCTGATGCTACCTTTATTGCAAGATAACACTCTGAATTTATTGAAGAGAAGAGCAGAATTCTTGAAAAGCAACCCCACTCAATTTTAGCCCCCTTCCAAGCCCCTAAGAACCGCGAAACGGGGGTCATCTTCACGATGACCCCCGTTGAATTTATCGCGTTTGCCTACACCTTTCAGAAATTCAATCCAACAGCGAGATACACATCTCCATATTCATATACACCTCGAGGGAACTTATCGAAGTAGAGTGTTCCTCCAACCCCAGCCTCTGCTGCAAACATACCGAACTTTGTTCCCAGACCAAAGAAGAGTGGAACTTCACGTGTAAACTCAGGGTTAGTCACCCACTCCAAAATAGGGGCATCTGCTCCGATCCTGAAGTAAAAACGTTTGTTGAGGACAGGCTTTAGAACGAGACCGACCCCAAGCATCTTCCTTATCGATTGCTCATCCAAAGGAATATAGTGTATACCTGTGTTGTCAAAGCCTGCTACTGGAAGCATGGCATACACTCCTATTACATCGAATAGTATTTTCCCTATGTCAACTCTCAACAAAATATCCCCATTTATCCCTACAGTTTCTCCAGCTACAGGTGGTAAAGTCCTTCCCTCGAGACCTATGAATACATCTCCGAACAAAGCACCTGAAACTACCATTAGAGCTAAGACGATGATAAGTGTTCTCTTCATTTATAATCACCCCCTCTCTACCACTAAAATTCAAAGGCTAACTTCGCAACATATCTCCTATCACCGTTTGAACCAGCAGTTGTTCCCAATTCCTGTGCGTATGTGGCAAGCTGGAGCTGAAATGCCCATAACCTCAGAGTTATACCACCGGTAAGCCATCCTTGATTTATACCGAATTGAAGTGATAGAGGTTTTCCGAGCATCAACTCCGTACCTACATGAAGGGTCTTGTAGACACTGCTGACCTTCATCGGTGAATCGTCTGGTAAACTTACTCCCCAGTTCATCTTATCCAGAAAACCGAAGAGATTATCTATGTCTCCTGCTATCAGTAGATAACTAACAGGTTCGCTCCACCCCATATTCACGAATTTCACACTCATCCCAATTCTTACTTCATGGTCTTTCATATTATCTGGGTTTATTATTTGAATGTGAGGCTCCTGCCCTTCCGGTGGACGATCTACATGGTATACATCCCTCACGAGTCCTCCCAAATCGAAGAAAATGAGGCTATTTTTTCTCATCTCGTAAGGAATTTCAAAGAGTACACCGAGATCCCCTGTGATGTAATCGTGATGAGAAGTCATGGTCGCACCCTTGGGATCAAGGTAATCGAAGTTGACATCAGTTATGGGTACTCTGTCTATATTCAATTTATCCAGACCATCGTAGTAACGAACCATCTTCGCGTTTAGCCCAACGGAAATTCCGGCAATAGATGCAGAAACAGCACCTACTCCTATGCCGGATACCCCACCCTTTAACGTCAGTTGAGGTATGGTGGTATTGGATAAGATGGCCTGGACCGCACCTTGAACGAATGCTCCTGCACCAATACCCATATTAAATCCACCATGTTT
>WFSK01000256.1 GCA_015486095.1 Thermotogae bacterium | reverse complement strand
ATCCATAACGGATGGACAGATATACCTCGAGCCAGGTTTGTTCTACGCGGGTTTTAGGCCAGCTGTCAATGTAGGTCTCTCCGTTTCTCGTGTCGGAGGTGCGGCTCAGATAAGGGCCATGAAACAGGTGGCTGGTAGATTGAGACTCGAACTCGCTCAATACAGGGAGTTGGCCGCCTTTGCTCAGTTTTCCTCTGAACTCGACCCGACAACGCAGCAGCAGCTTACTCGTGGCTCTCATCTAATGGAATTGTTAAAGCAGCCTCAATATCAACCTATGCCTGTGGAAGAACAAGTATGTGTCTTATTTGTCGGTGTGAACGGTTATCTCGATGATATACCTCTGGAGAGGGTAAAAGAATTTGAAACGGAGTTTTTGGAGAAGTTGAAAGAAGAACGACCGGATATCTTGAAGGATATAAGAGAGAGGAAGGAGATAACGGAGGAGACGATGAAAGAATTGGCTTCGTTCGTTGAACATTTCAAACACTCTTTTGTTATGTGAGTAGAAGATGGGAAGAGGAAAGACAAGGGCACTTAAGAAGAAGATAACATCTATAACGGCAACGAGTCATATAACGAGGGCGATGGAGATGGTGGCTCGTGCCAAGTTCAATAAGATTCAGAAATACGCGTTTGCCTTCAGGCCTTATGCCGAAAGATATGAGGAAATGGCGAAGAATGTGTTATCAGATATATCTGGTGTAGAAGATGTCTTGCTGAATCCTACGAAGGGGAAAAAGGTGGGCATATTCTTAATAACCGGAGATATGGGATTGTGTGGTTCATACAATACCAATGTAGTACAATTGGTAGAGGATCAGATATCTCGATTGAGACAGAGCTTTGCTGGATTGGTGATCGTGGGGGCAAAAGGTGACCTGTATTTCAAGTATCACAGAACCAGAGTTTTGAAATCTTACGTTAAAGAATACGATTATCCAAATATGAATATCGCGCATACGATATCAGAAGAACTCATAGATAAGATGAAGAAAGGAACGTTCGATAAAGTGGTAGCGGTCTATACGAAATTCAAGTCCATGCTGGTGAACCTCCCAAAGGTTGAACAATTCATTCCGATTCCCTTAAAAGAAAAAAAGGGCATGAAGACCTGGGAGTACGAATTCGAACCTTCTTCTGCAGAACTCATCAAGAATTTTCTTCCCAGATATCTTGCGGTGAAGATGTGCAGCATGCTGTTCGAGGCGAAGATGAGCGAGTTCGCCGCCAGGCAGACTGCCATGAGGAATGCTACCGATAACGCCATGAAGATGATAAAGGATCTGACCCTGAGGTTTAACAAAGAGCGTCAGGCGTATATAACTCAGGAGATCATAGAGATAACGACGAGTGCGGAGGCGATCAACAAGTGAAGAGCAAAAAGAATGGGAAGAATATAGGTAAGATAGTGAGTGTGATAGGTCCTGTTGTGGACGTTAAGTTCGATCCCGATAAGTTACCCTCCATATATAATGCACTTAAGGTTAAGAATCCCTCGACGGGAACAGATTTAGTTCTGGAGGTAGAACAGGTGGTAGGAAACAACATCGTTAGAACTATTGCCCTCGATTCTACGGATGGAATAGTTAGAGACCTCGAGGTTGAGGATACGGGTTCTCCGATAACCGTACCTGTGGGGAAAGAAGTCCTCGGCAGGATGTTCAATCTATTGGGAGAACCGATAGATGAGCTCGGCGAGGTAAATGAATCTATGCGAATGCCGATCCACAGGGAACCTCCCAGTATAGGGGAGCAGAGCACCGAGATAGAGATATTGGAAACGGGTATAAAGGTTATAGACCTGATAGCTCCATTTCCGAAGGGGGGTAAGATAGGCTTCTTTGGCGGAGCCGGTGTTGGGAAGACGGTCCTCGTTATGGAGCTGATACGGAACGTCGCAATAGAACATGGTGGATTTTCCATGTTTGCAGGTGTTGGAGAAAGGACCAGAGAGGGAAATGAGTTGTATAACGAGATGAAAGAGGCCGGTGTCTTGAACAACACCGTTCTGGTATTCGGACAGATGAACGAGCCACCAGGTGCGAGATTTCGAGTTGGGTTATCCGCTCTCACCATAGCAGAATATTTCAGGGATGTGGAGAAAAAGGATGTTCTTCTGTTCATAGATAACATATTTAGATTCGTCCAAGCCGGTTCAGAGGTCTCGGCTTTGATGGGAAGGATGCCTTCTGCAGTGGGTTATCAGCCTACGTTGTCTACGGATATGGGACAACTGCAGGAGAGGATAACGTCTACCAGAAATGGTTCTATAACCTCTGTCCAGGCGATCTTCGTTCCGGCAGATGATATAACCGACCCCGCACCCGCCACCACGTTTGCACATCTCGATGCCAGCGTAACGCTTTCCAGACAGATAGCGGAGTTAGGGTTGTACCCTGCGGTAGACCCTCTCGATTCCACCTCGAAGATACTGGACCCGGGTATAGTGGGTAAGGAGCATTATGAAGTGGCGAGGGGTATTCAGGAGATCTTGCAGAGATATAAAGACCTGCAGGACATAATAGCCATATTGGGTATGGAAGAGCTATCTGAAGAAGACAAGATAACAGTGGCGAGGGCAAGGAAGATCCAGAGATTTTTGAGCCAACCCTTCTTCGTTGCGGAACATTTCACGGGACAGAAGGGACAATACGTTCCTTTGCAGGAGACTATAAAAGGTTTTAAAGGCATCATGGAGGGTGAGTACGATGATATACCGGAGCAGGCATTTTATATGGTGGGAACGATAGATCAGGTGTTGGAGAAGGCGAAGGCGTTTGCACGGAAGTGACCTTTTCCGATAAAAGAGGTGTTTTTATGGTGGTGAAATTAAAGAGTCCGCTTGAGAGATATCTGGAATTACCCGAAGGGGCTCCTTACCAACTCATCGGAGGTGAACTGATAATGACTCCTTCTCCATCGACGAATCATCAACGTGTGAGCAGAGACCTCGAAGAGAAAATGGTCAGGTATGTAGAAGAGAATGGCCTCGGAGAAGTCTTATATGCTTCCATAGATGTCTATTTGGATGAAGAAAATGTATTTCAACCCGACCTCGTCTACATCTCTAAAAAAAGGGCATCCATCGTGACGGATAAGGGCATTGAAGGAGCTCCCGATCTGGTCGTGGAGATCCTTTTTCCTACAACCGCTTATTATGACCTGCGGGCGAAGTTCGATCTGTATGAGAAGAAGGGTGTGCAAGAATACTGGATAGTCGATCCGATTCAGAGAAGATGTGAGATCTACGAATTGGAAAAGGGGAAGTATGTCAAAACCGCCGATGTTACAGAAAAAGGGAACGTGAGTTCGAAAGTGCTAAAGGGTTTTGAGATATCCCTTGAAGAGATGTTCAAATCCATCAAGCGAAGGAGTTAAAGGGTCATGGCATTTCATCTCCGGATATTAACACCCGAACGCATAGTTGTGGATAAAGAAGTCGAATATCTGAATGTCCCTGGTATAGAAGGGTTTATAGGCTTCTTATCGAATCATTCTCCTTTTTTCACGGAGTTAAAGAGCGGAGAATGTGTTATAAGGTCCGATGGGAAATATTGCTATTATGCCCTTCACGAAGGATATATAAGCGTTTACAAGAACGATGTTGTAGTCGTTGCGGAGGCAGTTGAGCATGCGGATGAAATAGATGTAGAAAGGGCAATGAGAGAAAAGGCTAAAGCCGAAAAGCTTCTTGCCGCGAAGGTAAAAGGTCCTTCGGCAAGAAGAGCGCAAGCCACCCTTCAGAAGGCTATAACGAGGATAAAGGTGGCGAGAAGGGTATCCAGCAGATAACTTCGTGGCTGAGCAATGCTTGAGTCTATTTTCAAGGAGATCTAAGGTTGGGATGCCGTTTCTTTCTGATGCCATATGAAGTTGGGATAAAGCCCCAATCCTACTTCATATTTGAGTTTGTCCACTTCCTTGCAATGGCATGATATTGCAAAGTCGACTTGGTGTCGAAGCCTCAAGCGCTCGGTAGAAGGCATATCTCGATGTGCATCGTTAGTGTAAGTGATGATGTTGCTCGACTCAGGTATCTTTCTTTTCGCAAAGGCTTATCGTTGTTTCGAGGCTGTTGTGAAAGCGTATGCGAAGATGAGGTTGAGTTTTGCAGCGGTGAGAAACAGGAGGTTTCGAAAGCATCGGCATACAGGGACGGATGCTTGATGCGATCCGATGCAAAACCAACCGAATCAAGCATAAGGT
>WFSK01000255.1 GCA_015486095.1 Thermotogae bacterium | reverse complement strand
GGGAAAATTCCTGGCAAGCCCGATCGCTGGATTGATCTGGATAAGTGCTTTGGGAACGAATGGCCCATTTTATATGGCAAGCATCTTTTCGTTGACATCTGCGGTTATCATGAGTTTCACATTCCTGATGAAGAAAAGGACATTGGATCGAGATGCTTAGGAAAAGCATGTTGCCGCTGGTCAGTGGCAAGCGTTCCTCCTTAAACGCTGCCACATTCATAACATCCTGTTATTCACCAGCGAAAGCAAAGGCTTATCGTTGTTTCGAGGCAGGTGTTAGTGTATCTTATGCTCTATTCGGTTGATTTTGCATCGGATCGCATCGAGTGTTCAGTAGAGGACATATCTTGATGTACCTTCTACTGTCTTGCTTAGATTTTCATCAATACAATTTGACATAGAGCCTGTGTAAGTTGACTTTTATTCTTCTTTCACTATATACTATTATGTACCATTAAAATGTCTGTGCCTATTTTTTAGAATGTGTAGTAAGGCATAACGGGTGGGATGATCGATATGATGCAGAATCTGGAGATATTGGTTGAGAAGGCAAAAAAAGTGAGAGAAAATGCCTATGCACCGTATTCGAAGTTTAAGGTAGGAGCAGCAGTTCTTGCAGATGATGGGAAGGTATATACAGGTGCTAATGTGGAAAACGTCTCTTATGGATTAACTGTGTGTGCTGAAAGAGTAGCAGTTTTTAAGGCAGTGAGTGAAGGAGCAAGGCAGATAAGAGCAGTAGCGATCGTTGCGGATACGGATAAACCGATTTCTCCTTGTGGAGCTTGTAGACAGGTGCTATTAGAATTTGCAGCTAAAGAATGCAAGGTCATTATGGCGAATTTAAAGGGTGAGCAAGTAACGAAAAGTATAGATGAATTAATTCCATATTCTTTTACAAAAGAAGATCTGTAATGAGCGATTATCGGTCCGGTATAGTAGGGTTAATAGGAAAACCGAATGTTGGGAAATCCACATTGATAAATAACCTCATCGGTAGAAAAGTAACGATAGTTTCTCCCAAACCCCACACTACACAAAACGTTATCAGGTGCGTATTAACTGTTGACAACGCCCAGATCATCTTTGTGGATACACCTGGTTTCCGTAAACCCTTGAATAGGCTGGATAAATATGTGATGAAAATAACGAAAAATGCTGTTTATGGAAATGACCTTTTGGTATTTATGTTAGATGCCCAGTATGGATTGAGCAAGGCTGAGGATTATATAGTAGATGAGCTGAAGAGAGTGGATACCCCTAAATTTCTCGCCATAAACAAGATCGATGTAGTAAAGGATAAAGACAAGTTAGAATCTTTTGAGGTAGCGATGAGGAATTCCATTGACTTCGAAAAGGTGCATTACATATCCGCACTGAAAGGAACTGGATTGAAGGAATTATTAGAAGATATAATAACTTACCTTCCTATATCTCCTCCTCTTTATCCCCGGGATAGTGTTGTGGATGCTTCTGCTGCTTTCATCATAAGAGAATTGATCAGAGAGAAGGTGATGTGGTTTACGGGAGAAGAAATCCCCCATTCTGTAGCCGTTAAGATAGACGACATCGAAGAAAAAGAGAAAGTATACGTCATATATGCGTCTATTTTTGTCGAGAGGGAATCTCAACGTGGTATAATAATCGGAAAAGAAGGAAGGATGATAAAGCGGATAGGAACAGCTGCAAGAGAAGATATAGAATACCTTTTGAAGAAGAAGGTCTTTTTGGATCTCAGGGTCAAGGTAAAGGAGAAGTGGAGAGAAAAGGGTGATTTTATCCGTTCTATTGTAGAAGTTGAGTAGATCCATGCAGAGGGATAAAATGAAGAAAAGATTTAGTGTTGGTGGCATATTGCTATTCACAATAGGAGTTCTTTTGATGTTAAGCCAGCTCGATATCCTTGGTTGGGGTAAATCCTGGCCATTGATATTAATAGCATTGGGGATAGGAGAGATGATAAATCATAAGTTGCATTCAGGTGTAGGAACGGTCATTATAGGAGTATTATTATTTTGTGCATTGCTACTTCATATGGAATGGAATATGATCCTGGCACTCTTACTAAGCGGTCTGGGTAGCTACTTGATGATAAGAGGGCTCACAAAAGGTGCCAAAGTGTGATAGTTTTCCATAATTAGTTTACATCAACAGTGCTTTTTTCTAACTTAACTTTGCTACGAGTTGCTATATACATAGCAATGAGTATTAAGATAGCGCCGAAAATCCCTTTCCTCGTTAAATGCTCATGGAGAAATAAAAATGCAAATGATCCAGCAAAGACTGGTTCCAATGTAAATAAGATCGATGCCTTATTAGGATTAATATATTTCAGGCTATATGTTTCTGCAAGAATTGCTAAGGTATTTGCAAATATTCCTAGAAATGCCAAACTCAATATAATTATGATCGGTGTTTTTACGGGGAGAAAGTTCGAAGAAAAAGGTAAGCTTAACAAAAACATAACTATCATTTGGACAGCTGTTATAAACTTTATATCGAGTTTCTTTGCATAAAGGGCAGTTAATACGATTTGCATTGCAAAAGTGAAAGCTGAGATGAGTGTTATCATATCTCCTTTATTTATGTTGGATTCCTTTACCGATATTCCAGAGAGGAGAGCAAGACCTACGATGGATAGAAACATAGAGAACATTAGTTTGAATGTTGGTTTTTCCCTTACGAAGATCAATGCGAGTATCGGTGTAAATACCACATATAGTCCAGTAATAAATGCAGATTTGGAGGATGTTGTATATTTCAAACCAACGGTCTGAGTGTAATAAGCAACATATAGAAGCATACCCAAGAGAGCGATTTTAACTATGACCTTTATATCCCTTATTAGTCCTTTTATGAAAAAGGGAATGGATACCAGGCTCGCAAAGAAAAAACGATATGTAAGAAGTTGCATTGGAGTAAGTCGATGCAACAAAACCTTAATCAGTGGGAAGGTCCCTCCCCATATTAGTGTTGTAATTACGAGTACAATTACCGCTTTGTTTTCCTTCCTCATACGGATATTATAAACCCCCGATCGATTATAAATAAGGATATCTGAAGGTGGTATAATACTTGAGGTCAGATGAATAAGTCTACACTCTTAGAAAAAATTGTAAACACATTCGATGAGAGGGTCTTGAAAGAGGAGAAGATCGAAAATGGCGATACGATCCTTACTAAAAGTGATCTGGAGAAAGTTCTCTTAACGCTTTATTGTTTAAAGGATGTTAGGCGAGTATTTTTCGTGGTTTCAAGTGCAAAGAAGGTAAATAGATTCTATTCGTACTTCAAGACCTTTCTAGATGAAGAGCAATTGGTGAAATTGCTCCATTACGATGTCTTACCATTTGAACCCCTTTCTCCCTCGGCAACAGAAAAGGCGGAAAGGCTTAAGACTCTATATCATTCTATGTTTTATCCATCTAATCTGCTTATCGTAGCTTCTGTAGAAGGAATATTGAGAATCACTATGCCTCCAAGTGAATTTGCCGAATACTCCTTTCATATAAAAAAGGATGATAACTGTATACTGGAGAAGATATCGAATTGCCTCCCTTCTATTGGATATGAGAGGACCGACACGGTTAGAGAGTATGGTCAATTTGCTGTTAGAGGTGGGATACTCGACGTTTATTCTCCGACATACGAAATGCCTATGAGATTGGAGTTCTTCGATGATCGAGTCGAAGATATACGCCTTTTCGATCCCAGTACGCAGGTATCTGTTAAAAAGGTACAGGAGATAGATATCTGTCCCTTTAATGAATTCGTGAAAAATAAAAATACCTTTGCTGTTCTTCGAAATAACTTGAAAGAATTACCCAAGGAACTCAGTAATGTGGAAATATTTAGGAGATTGGAAGAATTCGCTACTACTGGTATGGAGTTCGAAAATATTGATGCTTTCAATGGGCTTATGTATAAGATGCACTTCAATGCGCTATCGTACATACCAAGCAATGCTTCCACTCTGTTAATATTGGATGAACCCAGTGAGTTGAAAGATTATCTTGCCGATGGATTAAAAAGTATAAAGGAACTATATTCTGACCTCGTTGCGAAGCATCTGTATCTGAAAAACTTCATTTCTCCATTCGAAACGCTTTTCTCGCAGAAAAAAACGATTTACCTCTCGAATCATAGAAGTAACAAGTATCTGTTAGATATAAGAGAAATAGATGTAAATCACTCTTCTCTAGAATCTTTTATCGAAAGGATAAAAGGAACAGTTGTCCTCGTTTCGAGCGAAGAAGACAAACGATTAAAGTCATTCACTTCTCTCGAACATGTGCATTACATTAAAGGTAAATTGCCTAATTCTGTTAGGCTCGATGACATTTATCTCATATCTTTGCCGAGTACACGAAGAGTAACCTCGGAGGAACACTCGGCTATAAGCTGGGGAAAGGAGATAAGTGTACTCGACCTGGATGAGGAACTGAAAGAAGGAGAATTTGTCGTTCATAAGGATTTTGGAATTGGTAGATTCAAAGGTTTTGAAATCGTTGATAATGCATTGGGTATAAAGGAATATTGCGTAATAGAGTATCTGGATGGTAAGATATATGTTCCACTGGAAAGACTCGATAGGGTACAGAAGTACATTGGAGAGGGAGAACCCATCATAACTTCATTGCGATCCAGATCATGGCAACGTAAGAAAAAGAGGGTTAGTGAAACGATAGAAAGGGATATCCGGGCTCTTGTGCAATTATACGCAAAGCGAGAGGTAACAAAGGGTTATGCATATGATTCCGAGGATCCTCTTTTAGAGGAATTCGATAAGACCTTTCCATATATAGAAACGGGAGATCAACTCAATGCAATAGAAGATGTGAAGAGGGATATGAGATCACCAAAGCCTATGGATAGATTGATCTGTGGGGATGTGGGATATGGTAAGACTGAGGTGGCATTAAGGGCAGCATTCAGGGCAGTAGTGCATGGGAAACAGGTGGTGATCATGGTACCCACTACGCTTCTCGCTCGCCAACATTATGAGGTCTTTGTGGAAAGAATGAGGCAGTTCGGTGTCGAAGTAGCCCTCCTTACGAGAATGCAAAAACCTGTTGAAGTCAAAAGGATAAAAGAGGGTGTAAAAATTGGTAAGATTGACATCCTTATAGGGACTCAAAAGATATTAACAACGGAGTTGGAATTTGCAGATTTAGGCCTCATGATAGTGGATGAGGAACAGCGTTTCGGTGTCAGGCAAAAGGAAAAGATGAAGTTTTTGAAGGAAAATATCGATGTCTTAACTCTTACGGCAACCCCTATTCCAAGAACGCTTTACATGTCTCTGAATGGTATAAGGGACATATCTATTATACGTCAAGCACCTGTGGGCAGATTGCCCGTAGAAACTTTTGTACTAAAGAGCTTCGATAAGGTTATAAGAACTGCCATAATGAGAGAAATCAACAGGGGAGGACAGATATTCTATCTACATAATCACATAAACGATATAGAAGAAGTGACAGAGCATATTCGTAGCCTCGTGACGCAGGCAAGAGTAGAATGCGTTCACGGGAGGATGAAAAAACGAGAATTGGAAAATACCATGGATGAATTTTACAAAGGTAATATAGATGTATTGGTAGCGACTACTATAATAGAGAATGGATTGGATATTCCAAACGCGAATACCTTGATAGTTGATGATGCTCAAAATTTTGGTATCGCCCAACTTTATCAGATAAGAGGTAGAGTGGGAAGATCTACAAGACGTGCATTTGCTTATTTCATGTATTCTCCTGATATAGAACTTTCCAAAGATGCAATAGAACGTTTGAAGGCACTCAAGGATTTTTCTAAGCTGGGTAGTGGATTCGAACTCGCCGTACGTGATATGGAGATCAGAGGAATAGGAAACGTATTGGGCTTCGAGCAGCATGGCAATATAAACGATGTTGGACTGTATCTCTACAATGAGATGGTTCAGAAGGCCTTGAGACATTTGAGGAAAGAAGAAGATAAGGAATATGAGAAGGAAATAGATGTTACATTCAATGGTATCTATAGCGATCTGTTGATCCCAAGAGATTACGTATCAAGTGATATGGAGAGGATAAGATTGTACAGGAGAATGGCATATATGAAGAATATAGAGGAACTGAATGACTTGAAGAATGAACTCGTAGATAGATTCGGTTCAGTACCTGCCGAGGTGGAAAAGCTTCTGAAGTTCATAAAGGTAAGGATTCTGGCATATTCCCAGGGTATAAAGCAGATTTCAGTGGATGACTCATCTGATACATTGACTTTGAAATTCAGAAAGAATGCTTCTCCACTTGTGATAGATAAAATATCACGTAGGATACGCCCTTCTCACTTAACAAATGTATCTAAAGGTGTTATAATCCTTTACAAAGTAAATAGATCTAAGGCAATAGAGATGTTAGAAAAACTGTCTCTTATACACATC
>WFSK01000254.1 GCA_015486095.1 Thermotogae bacterium | reverse complement strand
GTATTGGTGAGACTTGCTGGGTTCTTTACACTCCGGAGGGAAATTCCATAACAGTTTCTACTGGAATCATAGTACATGTTCACACGATAAGTGAGGATATAAAATGGATGATCAGAAATAGATACGAAGAAAATCCAGGAATAATGGATGGAGACCACTTCACATGTAATGACCCGGCTCTGGGAAATGTCCATACAACCGATGTACATACTTTGACTCCAGTGTTTTATGAGGGGCAACTTGTATCATGGATAGGATGTGTCACACATCAAGTAGACATAGGTGCAAATACTCCGGGACATGATATACTTACCTCCACCTCAAGATTTGAAGACGGTCTTTATATGGATGCAGAACTCACAATCAGATCTGGTAAAATGTTTCCACACTATTACGAAAGGTCAAGAAGAGGTGTGAGAACTCCGCTTTATTATGATCTTGATGAAAAAGCAAGGATAGCAGGAAATGAGATGGCGAAAAGAGGTGTAATAGAATTCATAAAAGAGAATGGTCTCGAGTACTATCTTCTACTAATTAGAGAAATAATAGAGAAGTCGAGAAAAGACTTTATATCTAGAACGAGGAAGAGGATGGTCCCTGGAAGATATAGGTCTGTGGCTTTTGTTGATACGCCGGTCATAGCCGAAGCATGGCAGCCTCATGCGAGAGACGACTGGGTTCACCCTCTACCAATGGAGATAAAGATCTTAGAAGATGGTTCTTGGAAAATTGATATTGAGGGAAGCGCTGGTTCAGGTCCCTATTCATGGAATGGAGGTATATCTCCATTTATGGGAGGATTCTGGGTTGTTGCAACTCAGCTCATAGGATATGGAGATGTTGTTAACGAAGGATTTGTTAAGGCAATGAGCTTCAGAATCCCAGGGAAAAGCTGGGCTGGAGATCCGAATCCATATTTGTCAAGAAATTGTCCTTGGTATTTCCTGATACCTCAGATGAATGCACTTTACAGAACAGTTGCAATGGGTGCATTTTCAAGAGGGATTGTCGAGGAGGGTGCCGCCGGCTATGGATTGACCGCTGATGCTCTTCAAGGTGGAGGATATACAACAGGAGAAACTGGTCATCCACCAGGACTATATTATCCAGTATCAACATTTGAGATTGCTGGTCAGGGTCTTGGAGCTAATGCTGTAAGAGATGGGCTTGATCATGGCATGGCTATGTGGAATCCAGAAGCTGATATAGGTGATGTTGAGGAATGGGAGAGAAGCCAGTTGGGCTTTATATATCTTGCGAGGAAACTCAGGCCGAATACAGCAGGTTTCGGGGAGAGGAGAGGAGGCTCAGCCTATGCACATGTAGCGATTCTCTATGGTAGTAAAGACGCTACTTTCCAGAATTTGAATATGGGTAAGTTACCGGCAATATCCGGATTATATGGAGGTTATCCAGGGAGTACATCCTATACGCTTCTCGCCAAAGGTGTTGACTTTAAAAAGATCATATCGGAAAGGAAACCATATCCACTTAGTGACAATCCAGATGAGCCAGAATTCGAAAAGTATTTAAGAGCTCATGTGAAATACATCGAACGTATTGACTATGCATCTCATTATCCTCGTCCAATGGATAATTATGACCTCTACTACTTCAAGCAAAATCCTGGTTCTGGATGGGGAGATCCACTAGATAGACCGCTTGATCTATGTGAGAAGGATCTTAATGAAGGAATATATACAGAGGATGTGATGAAAAGGGTCTATGGAGTTTTGGCAAGTTATGATGAAGAAAAAGGAATCTGGACTGTGGATAGAAAGGCTTCTGAGAAACTTAGAGAAGAAAGGGAGAATATCCTTCACTCCAATTTCATAAGACCTGTTGCAAAAATGTATCAGGAGCAGAGAGAAGTGTCACAGAGTTGGTGGAGAGAATTTCTTGAATTTTGGCAACTTCCTGAGAATTGGGTTCCTAACATAGATGACAAGGATAAGTACTTCGACCATATTATTGAGAAGCATAAAAGATTAATTGAAAACTATAGAGTATATCTTGAGTCAAAGGGATATGACCTTTCTGGTATTAAGCATCAAACTCTCGCTGAAAGGAGGTGGTGAAGTTGAGAAGACCAATGATTCTTGGTATAGATACTGGTGGAACGATGACTGATACTGTCCTTGTTGATGAGAAAGGTGAATTCACTATTGGTAAGGCGCAGACAACTCCAGAATTTGAAGCTAAGGGTATCATAAACTCTCTTAAGAATGCTGCTGAGAAATGGAATATGGATGTTGAAGATGTTGCTAAGAGTCTTAAGATAGTTATTTATAGTGGAACTATAATGCTGAATAGGATTCTTGAAAGAAAAGGTGTATATCCACTTGGGATTATTACAACAGCTGGTTTTGAAGATACACTTCGTATTGGTAGATCAAGACAATCATGGAATACCCTAAGCTACGCTGAGAGGCTTCATGCTATTTCACACTTCTATCCTGAACCGCTTATACCGAGAAATATGATAATGGGTGTCAGAGAACGTATTTTAATTACAGGTAATGAAATGATTCCACTATATGAAGATGAAGTTGAAGAAGCGGCGAAGAGACTGATAAGGAGAGGAGCGAAGGGAATAATAATTATGTTTCTAAATTCTTGGGCTAATCCAGTGCATGAATTGAGGTCGAAAGAAATCGTTGAAAAAGTTATAAAAGATACGAATGTAAATATACCTGTCTATCTCTCTCATCGTATCGCACCGGTTCTTGGCGAACTTGGAAGATTAAATGCAGTTGTGATTCATGCATATGCAGCTGAAGTATCGAGGGAACAGTTCAGAAAATTGGAGAGTGAATTCAACTCTAGAGGTTATAGAGGGACAGTATCTATATTCACGAATTATGGTACTCTTGTACCAATTGAATATGAAAGGCTTGTACATACTATAAGTTCAGGTCCAGCTGGTGGCGCTACAGCTGTTAAATATCTAAGCGAGACTTACGGCTTTGATTATGCTGTAGGAATTGATATTGGTGGCACATCATTCGATGTTTCATCGATTCTCGCAGGCCAGCCAGTAATAGATCCAGTAACAACTGCAGAGAGGTTTGTGACAGCTGTTCCCTCAATAAGGGTTGTATCAATAGGCGCTGGTACTGGTTCATTTGTACGAATAGATCCTGTGACAAGAGGTGTAAGAATAGGACCTGATAGTGCAGGATATAAGATTGGAGTTTCTTGGAAAGAAGGGAAGGTAAAGACTGTGACTGTAAACGATGCGATGGTAGTCCTTGGTTATATTAACCCTGACTATTTCCTAGGTGGAGATATAAAACTTGATAGGGAACATGCAACTAAGGAATTTGAAGAGCAGATTGCTTCAAAGCTTGGAATAGATGTATATGAAGCTGCATGGGGAGTTTACCAGATGGTCTCTGAACGCATGAGACTTCATCTAGAATCAACAGTAAGAAGTCTTGGTCTTTCTCCAGAAAATTTTTATTTAATAATCTATGGTGGTGGTGGACCGTTATTGGTTGCTTCGGTTGTTAATGGACTGAAGTTTGCTGGAACACTTATTCCTGAACTTGCCCCTGCATTTTCTGCTTATGGCACAACACTCCCAGATCTTGGAATAAGAGCAGAAGGTTCGGTAGAGGTTTATGTCCCTCCACTACCTGAGGTTACCCCTGTAGGAATTGCTGTTGATATTATGAAGGGAATTGCAAAGATGCTGGGGATGGAGGGTGAAGTAGAGGGTATGCGTAGTTTGCTTTATGCAAACGCTACTAGTAGACTCGGAGAAGCATGGAAGAGGCTTGAGGAATATGTCAAAGAAGAATTTAAGAGAGCTGGGATAGATGAGGAGAAAATCTCTTGGAATGCAGCAGTTAGAATGCTTTATGCAGGTATGCTGGATGATGTAGAAGTTTCTTCTTCCACGCATGAAGCTAGTGATAAGTTAATAACTGAACTATGCGAAGCATTTGACGAGCTTTTTGCAAAAGTGTATGCCTCCTCAGCGAGGAGTAGAGAATTTGGATATGTGATAACGAGAGCTATTCTAACTGGCCTTGTAAAGCTTACAAAGCCAAAGTTAAGAGAATATGCTATAATAGGAAAAGAGCCTATGGCGGATTCATTTAAGGAAGAGAGAGAAATATACTGGGATGGAAAGTGGTATAATGCAAAAATCTATGAGATGGGGTTGCTACAGCCGGGGAATGAAATTGAAGGTCCAGCAGTAATAGAAGCCCCAGCCACAACATTAGTTGTTCCACCGTCGACAAAAGTTATTTTAGATAAGAGAAGAGTTTTCTGGATGTCGACAAAGGACATGGGTTCTACATTAGAAAAAAAGGTTTTTGGAGGTGTGTAAAAATGAGTGATGATAAAATTGAGAGAAAAATCGAGGAGATATCTAGACTTCTTGAGGCTAAAGCACCTATTCAAGAAGTTTTCAGAGTTATAGCAAGTGATAAAGATCCGGAACTAAGTTTTAAAGCAATACTTGAGTATTTTCAGAGAAAAGTTGACTGGAAAGAAAGGATATTGATGCCGATTTCTAAACATCTCTTCATAGTCTGTAAGAATGGTAAGCCGATTATTAAGGCTGCTTGTGGATATGAATTCGGGGATTTTAGAGTTAACTGGAAGGTAAATGCAAAGGTAATAATTAGAAAAACTCATGAGAAATTGCAGGATCTCTATCCGAGATTTATGTATGGCGATCCCGAATGGTATGAGTTAAGAGAATATATCTGTCCAAAGTGTGGGAAACTATTATATGTAGAGGCTGTGCCCCCAGGCTATCCGCCTACTTT
>WFSK01000253.1 GCA_015486095.1 Thermotogae bacterium | reverse complement strand
GCACTAAGGCAAGCTGGTATCAAGATTGAGAAAGAATAATATCCCCTTCCGCTTAACAGTGGACATATGGTTTTGTTATGCTTCATCTAATTCGACTACGTCGACTTCGCATGTTTGCCATCGTTATCGTAAAACTGGTAAAGAGAATAAAAATGTCCTGACAGAAAAGTCTCGCTTTTTCGTAAATACTAAAAAGTTTTTTAGACCTCAAACTCTTATCTTTTAAAAAGGCCTCCATCGACGGAGGCCTTTTTGGATGCATTCTTTGGATCACTCGTGATATGTGAACGTGACCAGATATCGTTCACCTCCGCTGTACAGATACAATACTACCTTACTTCCGTTCTTTAAATTAGCAGTTGCCTTATGCCAATCATCTATGGTCTTTATGGTAGTCCTTCCGATCTTCATGATCACATCTCCAACTCTGATCTCCAGGTTTTGTGCCAGACTTCCTTCTTTAACGCTTAAAACAACTACTCCATTTATGCCTCTTGGTATATCATATTTGGCTCTCAATTCATTCGTTAACGTTGCCACTACGATACCGAATTTTTCTTCTCCTTTTCTTGCTAACGTTATCTTCTTGGGCTTTTCTATCAACGTAGCGTACAGAGTTATATCTTCCCCGTTCCTCTCCACCGTCAATCTTACGGTAGACCCGACAGGTTTGTATTGGATCGTGTCAACGAGTTCATCGGCACTATCGATCGATTGCCCATCGACAGCGATTATCACGTCTTCATATTTTATCCCGGCTTTAGCGGCGGGAGAACCTGGTACTATGTTAACGACTATCGCTCCCTTGTTGGTCTTCAAACCCAGGCCTTCCTTTATATCGGGAGTAACATCCTGTACGGAAACACCGAGATAAGCTTTAACGACTTTTCCTTTATTTATCAAAGAATTCATGAGATCTTTTACCGTGTTTATGGGAATGGCGAAGCCTAAACCTTCAGAATTCATCACAATAGCGGTATTCACTCCTATAACCTGACCATATATATTCAAGAGTGGGCCGCCACTGTTGCCTGGATTGATCGCCGCATCCGTTTGAATCATATGATAATAGTACTCCCCGTTGCTATTCGGTTTCGGTATTTTCCTGTCAAGAGCACTTATAACCCCGACAGTTACCGTATGTTGAAAACCGAGAGGGTTTCCTATGGCTATCGCCCATTCTCCTATCTTCAGCTTTGAAGAATCTCCCAGCTCAATGGTCGGTAGATGTTTTCCATGAGAGTTTATCTTTATTATGGCTATATCTTTTCTCGTATCGATTCCCACTAAAGAGGCTGTGTATTCGTCTCCATCCAATAGGGTAACCTTTATTCCTCCTTTATCGGAACCTTCTACTACATGTGCATTCGTGATGATGTATCCCTTTTCATCGAAGATGAATCCGGAACCAAGTGCCCTTATCTTCCGTTTAAACTGTCTTTGAGGTGTCTGAGGGAATCCAAATGGAAATCCAAAGAACTTCTTGAAGAAATCCTCGGAGAACGGGTCATAGTAGCTCAGGGTTTGAGTCCTCACGACATCGATCTTTACGACGGCAGGTGATGCTAAATTAACCACCTTCATTATTGGGCTTTGATAGTCCTTGTTAACCGTCGTTGCGTTAACAAGAATACCAATAGATAATGCAAGAATCGCTAAGATCAGCAGTACTCTAACTCTTTTCATATGCACCAACTCCTTTACTTGATTTTTTTCATCTGCAATATTTGACTTTTGCTTATCTTCTTATGTTCAAAGATGGCTGGGAGAGAAGGATTCGAACCTTCACTGTCAGATCCAGAGTCTGATGTCCTACCGTTAGACGATCTCCCAAACGAAGTAGCCCCACGGGGAGTCGAACCCCGGTTTTCTGGCTGAGAACCAGATGGACTCACCACTATCCGATGGGGCCATAAGTCTTACATTACGATTATATTATAAAATAACTACTTGGTCAATTGGAGACAAAGAGAAATTCTCCTTTCTTTGAAGATATAGTAAATCTCTGAAGTACTGCCGGTATGAGTATCACATCGAGAGGATAGAACGTAACCTTCACACCGTTGCCTTCGATCTCTCCTCCCTCTTTACCGATTGACACGATTATCAGGAATCGAGCATTCTTTTCAAATTCCTTACTTCCTTCCAATCGTAACTTGGTAACGTTGAAATAAGGACTTTCTACCAATGACCCTTCTTCTTTACAGACCAGATTCGGACGCAGATCCACTTTTATTGCTCTGAATCCCTTTTCAAGATGAAGTTCTCTCGGCTTTCCATCCATGCCCAATCTATCCCAATCGTACAGGCGATATGTTGTATCCGATGTCTGTTGTATCTCCGCTACGATCCCCCCATTTCCAAGGGCATGGACTAATCCTGCGGGTATGTATATGGAACATCCCTTCTTAGGAGATATATGTCTTAAGAAGTTCCTTATGGAGGATTTACCCATATGTTGTTTTAGATCTTCTTTTTTTACACCTTCCTTCAATCCTGCTACTATATCGAATCCTTCTTTTGTATCGATGAAGTACCACATCTCGGTTTTACCCCATGGTTCTTTCTCATATTTTTTTGCCATATCATCATCGGGGTGAACCTGCACTGAGAGATATTTTTTGCTTTCTATAAATTTAACAAGGATGGGGAAGCGGGGTAATTTATCGGTAATTCCGGTGAGT
>WFSK01000252.1 GCA_015486095.1 Thermotogae bacterium | reverse complement strand
TGATGGGAGGTGTTGCAAGAATATTCGGAAACGCACCGTATTTGCCTTTCATCGAACACAACATAAAATGCGATCCCGAAGCTGCATCCGTCATCTTCAGATCCAACATTCCTATTACTATGGTTGGATTAGATGTAACGACTAAGGTCCCTATCGATCGTTCTCATCTAAATCGAATGAAAGAGCGCGATACACCTCTTATGAACTCTTTAGTCGATATGATCGAAATATTCTGGAATTTTACCAAAGAGAAATTGGGCTGGTCTGGGAATGAGAGTCCGATGCACGATCCACTGGCAGTTACCGTTTCCATGTATCCAGATATGATAAAAACGATTCGAGGTAAGGTTTTGGTAGAGACGACTGGAAATCATACGACGGGAGAGACTATAGTTATACCGGATAGCGATGCAAATGTGAAGGTTGCTTGTGAAGTGGATGATAAGAGATTTATTGGCTTTCTGATGGATAGGATCTTGAATGGAGAAGGTTAAGATGAGAAAGAAAACAACCATATACGACGTAGCGAAGAAGGCTGGAGTTTCACCCTCAACCGTATCGAGAGTGATGAATACTCCTGGGATAGTCGCGGAGAAAACACGCAAAAAAGTTATGGAGACCATAAAAGAATTATCGTATATCCCAAACATGCTTGCGGCAAGTATGCCAAGAAACAGGACGAACTACATAGGATTAATAATACCCGATGTAACCAATACATTCTTCTCCAATCTGATAAGAGGGGTTCAAGATGTCTGTGAAAAGCATGGATACAGTGTTTTGGTCGTGAATTCGGATGACAGCCAGGAGAAAGAAAAACGTTACTTGAAACTCCTGTATTCCCGAAGAGTAGATGGAGTGATAATGACCGCAGCGGGTTATAGAGAAGCGAAATACTCGGAGGAAGAATTGTCGTTGATGAGGAAGATGAGGATCATTCTCATCGATAGAGAGATAAATGGATTGAATGCCCCGATAATAAAGGTCAAGAACTTCGAAGGAGCCCATGATGCTGTGAAATACCTGATATCTATGGGACATAAAAAGATAATGTATCTGGCGGGGATAAGAGGTACCAAGACGAATGAGGAAAGAGAAAGGGGATATCTATCCGCCTTAGAAGAGGCAGGAATAAAGTGGAAGCATAGATTAGTTGGTAATTTCCGAATGGATACAGCATACAGAAAGATCAAGAACTACTGGCATCGAGCGAAGGATCTACCCACCGCCATCTTTGCCGCCAACGATTTCATGGCGATAGGGGCATTAAAGGCATTTTCAGAGTTAAGAATAAAGGTACCGGAGGAGATATCCATAATAGGTTTCGATAACATTCCATTTTCTGATTGTACATTTCCCCCTCTGACGACGGTTTCCCAACCCACATATCTGATGGGTAAAAAGGCAGTTGAGACTCTCATAAAGAGTATAGATAAACGGAAGATCATGAGATCTGTGGAGCTGGAGACAGAACTCATCAAGCGTGAATCGGTGAAGAACATTGGCTAAATTACCTACGAAGGAGGTTTTTATAAATGGCAGGCATGTTCGATGAACCGAGAGAATTGGTAAGGAGTGAGATTCAGGAATTGAGGGAAAGTGGTTACGATGTAGAAGAGGCGGAGAATCTATTTTCTCAATATTTATGGTTGAAGGAGCACTTCGATTTTGAGGATATGCGTTATTTCTTCTATGAGATATTCCCAAGACTGCATAGAAAAGAAAGTTTCAAATATGTAGAGCCATCGAATCTCGAAGATATAGTAAAGGAAGCTGACTTTACGAAAACTTCTCAGGTGGATCTTTCTGAAGATCGGCTATTCGATAAGATATATGGGGGATGGCTTGGGAGAGCAGCTGGATGTACACTGGGTAAACCATCCGAGGGCTTTACGAGAGAAAAGATATTCGATTATCTGTCTTCAACGGGTCAGTATCCATTATCGGACTATATAGAGGTAAAAGACGGATCACTGAAACTGGATCCCCTTAGATTAAGGGCAACGAAAGGAAGGATCGATGGCACTCCAAGAGACGATGATATGGACTATCCCATAATAAATTTGATATGTCTTGAGAGAAAAGGCGATGACTTCACTTCTATGGATGTGGGAAATATATGGTTGGAAAATCTACCGTATCACCTGGTATACACTGCTGAAAGAGTTGCCTACAGAAATTTAATAAATGGCTTCGTTCCTCCACAAACTGCTGAACACATGAATCCGTATAGGGAGTGGATCGGCGCACAGATACGCGCGGATATGTTCGGTTGGACATCACCAGGGGATCCATATCGAGCGGCGAAGTTGGCTTTCAAAGATGCCTCTCTATCGCATGTTAAAAACGGCATATACGGTGAGATGTTCGTAGCCGCTATGATAGCAACGGCATTTATCATTGATGATCCCGTTGAGATCGTCAAAGCAGGGTTGAAATACATACCGAAGAGATCGAGGCTTTACGAAGCGGTGAAATATACAATGGAAATCGCTACATCCAGTGAGAAATGGGAAGATGTGTGGGATACTGTTATGGAGAGATATGGAGGATATCATCCAATACATACCATAAACAACGCTGCAATATTGGTATTATCCTTGATCTGCGGGGATGGAGATTTCGAAAAGAGCATTACTGTAGCTGTGCAAAGTGGTTTTGATACGGATTGTAACGGCGCAACGGTAGGTTCGATAGTTGGAGTTATGCGAGGAGCAAATGTTCTACCGCCTAAGTTCGTAGAGCCACTCCACGATCGATTAGATTCCTATGTGCCCGAATTTGCCCACTCCAGGATATTCGAACTTGCGAAGAGGACATTACGCCTTGCCAAAGGAGGTGATAGATGAAGATTTCGATTCGGTCGAGTAGTTGTAATATTTACATCGATTTTAATTTATCTTTTGAAGGAGGGTAAAGTTATGAGAAAAGGAATTTTAGTGATAAGTTTGATGATCGTATTAGTCAGTATGTTTTTCGTGAGTACTTCATTTGCAAAGACTACTATCACCTGGTGGTATGAGAATCTTGATGCTAGATACGTTAAAGTGCTACAAGA
>WFSK01000251.1 GCA_015486095.1 Thermotogae bacterium | reverse complement strand
TCCGGTACCTCAACTCCCATGACACTCCTGAGCCGTATCGATAGGACATCGACTTCTTCTACGGCAAGCCCGATCTCCTCAACGTATTCTATCCCTATACTCAGATTCGCCTTTTGAAGACCATCGTAAGCCTCTGCAAAAACGGTTTCCATGTTCTCCTGTACCTCACGAGCTGCATCTATGAGCCGCATCATCTCTCGTATCAGAACATTCCTCTTCTTATCGAGAAGGGTATGTCCCTCTTTCGCAAGTGCAAGAGACCTCTTCGCTTCTATGAGTTTGCTCTTTGTTGGAGAAACTCCCTGAATCATCTTTTGATCTCCTTGTAGTGCTCCTTCAACTCCGCTTCACTTACGCGGGTGAGTTCACTCGAAGGTAGATAACTCAACAATTTCCACCCCAGATCGAGTGTTTCTTCTATGGAGCGATCCTCATCGAAACCCTGGGATATGAATTCTCTCTCAAAGGCTTCTCCAAATCTCAAGTATCTCCTATCGATATCCGTTAGTTCTTCTTCACCTATTATCGATGCGAGCGCCCTAACTTCCTGAACCCTGCTGTAGGCAGCGAAGAGTTGACTCGATAGATGAGGATGATCCTTACGAGTGTATCCTTCACCTATGCCGTCCTTCATAAGCCTCGAAAGAGAAGCGAGTATCCCTATGGGAGGATACACGCCTTTTCTGTGAAGTGCCCGATCCAGAACTACCTGACCCTCGGTTATGTAACCCGTGAGATCGGGTATGGGATGAGTTATATCATCGTTCGGCATGGACAGGATCGGGATCTGCGTAACCGAACCTTCTCTATCCCTTATCATTCCTGCACGCTCGTAGATGCTGGCCAAGTCACTGTAGAGGTAACCGGGATATCCCTTTCTCGATGGGACCTCACCCCGAAACGTCGAGAGTTCTCTAAGCGCTTCACAATAGTTCGTCATATCTGTCATTATGACGAGAACGTGCATATCCCTCTCGAAGGCAAGATATTCGGCTGCCGTAAGTGCTACCCTTGGGGTCGCTATTCTCTCGATCGTTGGATCATCCGCGAGATTCAAGAAGGTAACGACGTTTTCGATCGCTCCAGATTCTTCGAAGTTAGAGAGTATGAACTGAGCATCATCGTGCTTTATTCCCATTGCAGAGAAGACTATTGCAAAGTTTCCTGCCTTCTCTCCCTTCAGTTTTGCCTGCTTGGTTATCTGCACTGCTAACCTATCGTGCGGAAGACCATTCCCGGAGAATATCGGCAGCTTTTGCCCTCGTATCAAGGTCATCAGACCATCTATTGCAGATATACCTGTTTGGATGAAGTTCCTCGGATACATCCTGGACGATGGATTCATAGGTAATCCATTTATATCTCTGTAGGTGCCACTGATTATCTCAGGACCCCCATCTATGGGTTGCCCGATACCGTTGAAGGTCCTTCCAAGTATCTCATCTGAAACCTTCACCTCTAAGGGTTTGCCGAGAAACTTCACCCTTGTAGTATCCACGGCAAGACCCTCTGTCCCCTGAAAAACCTGTATTACAGCGAATTCATCACTGATCTGAACGACCTGACCGAGTTTTGTCTGTCCTCTATAAGATACCTCGACAACTTCGTTATATCCAACGTTCTTAACGTTCTCAATGAAGATCAACGGTCCGTTTATCCGGGAAAGCCCTATGTATTCTTTCAGTGGCATACTCTCACGATGCCTCCTTTATGTTTTCGTATTTTTTGTCGAGAGAATCGAAAAAGTTCTTCAATTCTTTCTCTATTTCTTTGAATTGCTCAAGTCTGTCGTTTGGAATATTTTCCTTCATTCTCATCAGGGTATTCAGTATATCACCGTTGAGAAGTTCAGATATCGCAACTCCTTTGGAGATCAAAGCACTCGAACGATTGTAAAACATCAATATGAGTCTGAGCATCTCAAACTGCTTTTTCACCTCACAGAAAGAATCAACATCACTGAAGGCACTCTGTTGCAGATATCCTATCTTTATGATCCCCGCGACGCGTACTATGAGTTTTTGATCGTCTGGTAAGACATCTTCCCCAACCAGCTTTATGATCTGCTGTAGGTTATCATCTTCACTGAGAAGACTCATGGCGCGTGCCCTCAACTTAGAAAATTCTGCATTGACGTTCTCAGCATACCAACCTTCCAATTCCGTATTGTACTCACTGTAGCTGTCCAACCAACTTATGGAAGGATAATGTCGCGCATTCGCTAATGATTTATCGAGTGCCCAGAAACATCGTACGAATCTCTTGGTATGCGTAGTTACAGGTTCTGAAAAGTCTCCACCTGGGGGAGAAACGGCCCCTATAACAGAAATCGAACCGATCTTATCCTCGGGACCCAGGCACTTCACCTTTCCAGCTCGTTCATAGAATTCAGCGATCCTCGACGAGAGATAAGGAGGAAAGCCCTCTTCAGCTGGCATCTCCTCGAGTCTCCCGGAGATCTCCCTTAACGCTTCAGCCCATCTCGACGTCGAATCCGCCATGAGTGCCACGTTATACCCCATATCACGAAAATACTCGGCTATAGTGATCCCGGTATATATGGAAGCCTCACGAGCCGAAACAGGCATATTAGATGTGTTTGCAATGAGTATCGTACGTTCCATCAACGGACGTCCACTCCTCGGGTCTACGAGTTCTGGAAATTCTTCCAGGACCTCTGTCATCTCATTCCCTCTCTCTCCACAACCTATATACACTATTATATGTGCATCTGCCCATTTTGCGAGTTGATGTTGGGTGATCGTCTTTCCGGTACCGAATCCTCCAGGTATCCCAGCAGTTCCTCCTTTACTTATGGGGAAAAAGGTATCTATGACCCTCTGACCCGTTATGAGGGGTTCATCGGGCATAAGATGTTCTTTATAAGGCCTCGGAACACGGACAGGCCAAGTCTGATACAGTCTGATCTTGTGCTTTCTATCTTCATTAGCAACGTACATCAAGGTGGTATCGATCGTGTACTTTCCGGATGCCTTAACCCTTTCTGCCCTTCCAGAGATACCCGGTGGCACCATGATCCTGTGTTCTACCAATGGAGTCTCTTTTACCGTTGCAATGACCTGCCCCTCCTTGACCTCTTCTCCCTCCTTAATCTCGACCTCGACATCCCATTTCTTATCCAGGTCGAGAGGGGGTGCCACGATACCTCTTTGAAGAAAATCTCCCGACTTGACTCTCAAGGCATCCAGAGGTCTCTGTATCCCATCGAAGACTTTTCCGATGAGGCCTGGACCGAGTGTGACTGACAGGAGTCTATCCGTCCCTTCCACAGGTTCACCGGGTTTCAGGCCAGATGTCTCTTCGTAAACCTGTATCGTGGCATTATCGCCTTCGAGTCCTATTACTTCCCCAGTCAGCTTAGAATCTCCAACCTTTACGACCTCATGCATCATAAAGCCCGTCGCCTTTCTCACTTTGACGACAGGCCCGTTTATCAGGTAAAGTTCTCCTATTTTCTTATTATCACCCATAATTTATCACCTTCATCACTTTAACTTCGAGGACAGTTCCAATAGAAATCTTTCCTTGATCTCATCGAATTTGCTTTCAAGGGTGTTCTCCACGATCACCCGTCCATCTTCCGATACCGCTATTACACCGCCTGTAATATCTGCATCTTCATCGGAAAGTGTTATTTCGATATCCTCATGATCTTTCCTTACGGAGTCAAGATACTTTTCGATCAAGCGCCGATCTTTCTTTCTGGCTCTGATAGAGATCCTCTTCATCCCCATGAATTCGATCGCTTCTCGCATTGCAGACTCGAGGAAATGCTTGTAAGAATCGGTGTTAACCATAGCCTCTATCTTCGATTTTAAGGTATCAAGGGCATCCTTGAAGATCTCATTTCTCGCGTTCATGAACATCCTCGACACCTTCGCAGAAGCCTGTGTTATTTCTCGATTCATAGCCGATTCGGCATGTTTCTTAGCCTCTTCTACGATCTCTTTATACCTCTCTTCAGCTTTCTTAGAGTATTCTTCTCTTATTCTTTGTGATCGTCTCTGTGCCTGCTTCAGTATCACATCGGCATCAGAAGAGGCCATTCCCTCAACGTATTCCTTCAGAGCGCTCAGCTTTTTCTCGACGTTCATTCGATCTTCACTCCTATCGCTTCTCGTACGTATCGTGTTATGAAGTCCTTTGGTCTTCTGCTTCCATGTCTATCTGGAATGATCGTTATCAAAGGGAGTGATTTCGATACCCTTAAGCGATGCACCTCTTCAGGAACGATTTCTGCTATCTTCTCTGTCATGAGTATCACTCCTATATCCTTGCGCTTTTCGATCTCATCGAGAACGGGCAGTATCTCTTCTCTTTTGTGAACGACAACTCCTTTAACACCCACCAATCTCAAGCCGATCTGAGTATCTATGTTATCACTGATCAGAAAGAATTTCATAATCACACCCTTGCCAAGATCATGATGGATATTATCAATCCATAGATCGCAATTCCTTCGGCCAATCCAACGAATAAAAGTGTTCTACCGAGCATTTCAGGTTTTTCGCTTATTGCACCGATTGCGGCGGCTCCTGTAACTCCAACTGCGATCCCTGCTCCTATCGCTGCCAACCCAGTTGAAAGGGCTGCACCAATATAAGGGAAGCCTGAGATGTGCTTGGCAATGGTAGCAGTTGCTGCTGCAGTTTGAGCCGCGAAGGCGTGACCATCTGGAATCAAAGAGATGATGGCAACGGTGATGATGGTAAATAGAGAAGCCAGATTAAAGCCTATTATTCCCTTCCCAACCTTTACAGGGGAACTAACACGCTCCACCATCCTTTTGTTCTTGAAGATCACCCCAAGAATTACAGTAATAGATACGACAACAGAACTCAACACGAGTAAGAAAGTCATTCTACGTTACCTCCTTTGAAGCATATTTTGGTTATGAAAGTCTTCATTCTACTCACCTGTTTCTTTAAAGACGAATGGGTGAAAAGTCCTTCCCGTTCCCTCGAAAAATTTGGTAAAGAATTCATAATACACCAATCTAAGGGCCTGGATGAAGACCACGAGTCCTTCGAGACCCACGAGTATGATTTGCCCTAAAAGAAATATGATCGCCGCCCATATTCCACCACCCGGGGCAGGTAATACCATCAGAGTCATCGTCCAGAATGCAAGGAATAAGGCTTCATGGGTCAAAGCAAATGCAGCGAGCCTAACGTACGATATCGTGTTGCTAAAAAATCTAATGAGCGCGTCGAAGAGGCCAAAACCTGCCTCGACCCAGAATCCATTTGGTAGAGATATCTTCTTGTGCGAAACGAGTTGACCGAGGATCCCCTTCAAAAGCATGAGCAGCAGAGATACAAAGAATATGATCTCCAGGAAAACTCTGTTGAAAGGGAGCTTCCCTTTCACGAGATAGAGGGAAATGGATAGGAGTGAAATGGAATAAAAGAGTAATCCCACGATTCCTTCCGCACCGAAGATCGCCTTCTCCCAGTTCCTCTGCTTGAATCCGTTGATGATATTCAAGATCATGCCGAAGGTCATCATTCCTACCCCAAAATATATCGAGATTATCAACAATTGATTTATCTGCAAAATGGGTTTCAACCACACGGTAGGTATCCAATCGAAGCCAAATACAGAACCGTACATAAAACCGAAGAAGATGGATGAAATGGCGGCAGACATAATAACTGTACCCATCTTTTGGGCGTTCCGCCTGTACATGAGATATCCGAAGAGAAAGAGTATGAGCCCGTGACCAACGTCTCCGAGCATAAAACCGTACATGAATATGAAAAACAAGGTGACAAAAGGAGTGGGATCTATCTCGTTGTAATTGGGAGTTCCAAACATATTGGTTATGAATTCGTATCCCCGAAAGAGGAAACCAGGGTTTTTGAGTTTAACTGGTATGTCTACCTTCTTCTTCTCCATCTCCTCAGCAGCCTTGTTTACGACCAATACATCTTCACCGATCTCCTTGCTGAGGGTCTTGGCATCCTCTTCTGGTACCCATCCGCTCAAAAAACATAGACTCTTGCCAGGGGTAGAATTACTGAAACTCGCAAGGTCATACGTCCTCTTATGAGCCAATATAATGGGATAAACTCTATCTATGAATTCCTTGTTGGCATACAATACCTTTTTGATCGCAAGGTCATTCTCTTCGATGGACAGTCTGGTGACCTCGATCAGCGCCTCCATTCTTTCCTTTATTTCGTATGGTGTCCCCTTCTGTTCAACGGGTAAACTATCTTCCTCGAAGTAAGCAGACTGCAGGATCTTATGTGCCTCATCCATGAAATCGGGTGTCGTGAATACGAAGATCCACGAGCTGTCTTTGTCTCTGCTCACCTCGAGAATGAGGATCGGAACCTTGAGCGAGGATTCAACCAGAGTTTCATAATTTCTGATCGGGACCCTTCCAAAGATCAATTTTATCCTGCTGAGTTGAGCGAAATCTTCGAGTTCCACATCTAATCCCGCCAGCAATCTCACATGAAATAGGACATTCTCATAAGTCTGAAGCCTCTTATTCAAATCGTTCTTCTCGTTGAAGAATTTATGAATACTTTCGTTCATCTGTCTGAATTTCTCCGTTGTATCCTCTATATCGAGTGGTTCGTTCAGATCGACATTTCTCTCGTCAAAGAGAGGTTCATAACCGGTCATCTTCAAGAAGTTCATCATCTCGTCGTACAAACCTTGATATGGATTCCCGTTTCCTACAACAGAAAGGTCTTCGGAGAGCTCCGGATCGACGATCTCCTGCATATGTATCGGTTCAAATGCTCCAGAGGATATGAGTTTCATATGAACGTCTTCTAATCTATCTCTTGGAAAAGCCAATGTCACGTTTTCCATTCTGGCTATCGCCATGCTTTCACCTCAGATAACCCTTATGAGATATTTTTTCATTTCATTAGGTTTTATCTTATACCTCACTCCTTCTATGAGGGATATTATATCCATTATCTCATACTCTTTCAAGTAGAAGTAATGAAAGAAAGATGCGATCGAGAAATTACTGAACGAAGATAACGCTCTTTCTGCCTCCTTGTAGAGAAACCTCCTTACATTTTCCGTTATCCCATGGGGTAGTAGATCATCATCCTTCAAATTTCTAAAGACCTCTTCATAAGGACCATTTATCCCCATATCCAGAACCTCTTTTACGTCTTTGGCATCACACAACTGATGGAGATAATTGGTATTTAGCTTGAAATACACGGGTATGAGCGAATTGTATATCTCCTCCGATCTGAGCGTGTAGAATTTCTTCACGCGCACGATCCATTCCAGATTTATGAGATCCGCTCGCACCCCTATCATTCTTCTTGCCACCTTGTAATCCTTGTTTCCTAATTTCTTCGCAGATTCCAGAAATCTGGGAAAAAACCAGCTATCCAGGGCATTCTCGATGATACCCATTATGTTCTTACGAGGGCCCCTGTAACTCGCAAATATATTCCTTATAACCTCATAATACGGTGTCTTCTCCAGGTTATCGAGTATCTCCTCTCTGCTCGAAGAGAGGGCTACCTTGATCGGATCTATCGTTGCCCATTCACCCAGATCGTAGAATTTACTCTTTAGGTATTCGATCGTCCGCTTTGCCTCCGCTTCTATCAACGCATTCCTTATAGCAAGTTTTAGATTCTCGATCTCGTATCTCGTGAAAAGACATCTTACAAAGGTTTTATCGAGAGTCACCATAAAAGCAACGAACTTTTTGATATCTTTAATGAGATCTGCCTTCAAGATTATTTCAAGATCTCTCCTATGGATCTGTTCAACGTCAACACCCTTCAAGGCCTCGGAATACATAGGGGTCTCTTGAAGATATCTTGCGACCTCCGGTACGGAGGCCTTTGTCATCAGCGCTTCGTAATCCTCTTTCTTCAAGAGATTGCTTGACATTGCGGCTAACTTTGCACTTGCGCCGGCATAAGTTGTCAGGCTACTCATTCTTCTCACCGAAGATCTCATCGACAAATCTCGAAATCACTTCATCCTTTATCTTCAAATAATTGTTCCTTAACTCTTCAATATCTTGCGATGCCTTGCCCATCGTCTTATCTACTTGCTTCTTCGCATTTGATTTGGCCTTTTCGATAATACTTTTAGCAACCTCGTTGGCTTCCTTTACCTTAGAATCCAACAATTGTTTACCTGCCTCCTCTGCAGAGGCTATAAGGGATCTTGCCTTTTTCTTCGCATTGTTAATGAACTCTCTGGAATTCTTCTCTGCCGAGATCAACTCTTTCACGATATCATCGACTCTCATCACATCGCCTCCTTTGATACGATCCAGATTTTACATATTATTATATCACTTAAGAGAATTCGATGATTTACATCGAAGCTCGTTATGATAAAATGATCGTAACGCTGTCATTGAAAGGAGTGATCTTATGTCCCAAGAGGTAAAGATAATGGAAGAGAGGAAGAAGATCGCCTTGATAGCCCATGACAATAGGAAAGAAGACCTGTTAGAATGGGCAAGGTTCAATAAAGGCTCTTTGAGCCGTCACGAACTATATGCAACTGGGACGACTGGAAAGATATTGGCGAAGGAGCTTGGCCTCCAGATCACCACGTTCAAAAGTGGTCCATTGGGGGGCGATCAGCAGATCGGTGCTAAGATCACAGAAGGAATAATCGACTTCCTCGTCTTCTTCTGGGATCCCCTTGAACCTCAACCTCACGATCCAGATGTGAAAGCCCTTTTGAGGATCGCTGTTGTGTGGAATATCCCCGTGGCGTGTAATCGTGCTACTGCTGATTTCATAATCTCCTCGCCTCTGATGAATGAAAGATACGAACGCATCCTCATAGATTACGGAGCACGGATAAGAAGACCGAGTTTCTTAAAAGAGTTGGAGACTTCTTGAGTGAGGGCTGTAACGGGGGGATAAGATGTGGTAAAATGAAATCGAACATAGAGAAATATATTAAGAGGAGGATTAAGAGTATGAGGAAAAGGATTATTGTTATTGGTATATCTGTCTTTTTGGTGTTGATTTTAACAATAGCCATAGCATTTACTCAACCATCCGAGAAAGACCAACAGGTAAAGCGAGTCCTCAAAATAGGATACGTGAGATTGAGCACTCTTCTGGATAACTATGAGGGAATAAAGGCGATGAATAGAGATTATAGAAAAGATTACAACGCCTATATGAGCGAGCTTCAAGACCTGGAGAAGATCATAGCGGATATGAAGGCAAAGAACGCTCCCATGAGCGATATAAAGGCAAAAGAACAAGAGCTGGCTAAAAAGCAGAAAGAATATCAAAAGGCATTGCAGGACAAATACCAACCCATATTGAACAAGATAGTTGCCAAAGTTAACGATATCATAAAGGAATACGGTAAGAGTAAGGGATATGATTACATCCTGAAAGATTCATCTCTTCTATATGCTGATCCGATGAATGATCTCACGAGTGATATCTTGAGATATGCGAATCTAAGATATGAACAAAAAGGGGAATAAAGGATTTGAGTCTTTTAAGGTGCTCGAACATAGTGAAATTCTATGGAAAAAGATGCGTTTTGAACAACGTATCGATAGAAGTAAACTCTGGAGAGATAGTGGGTCTATTGGGTCCAAATGGAGCCGGAAAGACTACCATATTCAACATCATATTAGGAGTTGTACTTCCAGATAAAGGTAAAGTCTTCAAGGACCTCGAAAACATATCACATCTACCCGTTCATATAAGGGCAAGAAAAGGGATAACGTATCTTCTTCAAAAGAGTTCCACTTTCTCCGGTTTGACCACTGCCCAGAATCTCGCCATCATACTCCAAGAAAGGGGGATGAAGGACTCCCTCATAAAACCTAATGTAGAACGGGTGTTGAAGGACTTCAATCTGTACGATTTCCGTGATCAAAAGGCTATGTATCTATCTGGAGGGGAGAAGAGAAAATTGGAGATAGCGAGATTGCTTATGCTGGATCCAGACTTCGTTCTCCTCGATGAACCTTTCGTGGGGGTAGATCCCATGACGATACGGGATATACAACACATGGCTCTGGAGCTGAAGAGGGAAAATATAGGTGTGATATTGACGGATCATAGCGTCCACGATACGATAAAGATAGCGGATAGAATATATATCTTACATAAAGGGGAGATATTGGCCTCTGGCAAGCCGAAGGAAGTCTTGCAGAATGAAAAGGTAAAAGAGTACTATCTTGGTAAAGAATGGGAAGAAGAGATACAGGTGCGGAATCGATAAAGAAGATAAGAACTGTTTCTGGGAGAAAGTGGAATTCAATCTTTATCCGCCAGCCACTAAGTGAAATGCATAACAATAGCAAGATAATATACTTGATACAGACATGTAGAGGTTTGAAAAACAGTGCTATTAGTATATGCGATTATTTTTATGTTTTTGGCACTGGCGTGTTATTCAACCGGAGTTTGGGCCGAAAGATTATCCAGAAGACTTAAGCCATGGCATCTGGCATTTTTTTGGACTGGCCTGACATTTGATACATCCGGAACGACTATTATGAGTATTATCAGCAATGGTTTCAGGGCGGACATTCATGGAATTACCGGTATAATAGCCATATTGTTAATGATATTTCATGCTCTCTGGGTCACCATTGTACTCGAAAAAAGAGATGAAAAGCTTATAACAAAATTTCATAATTTTAGCATATTTGTGTGGTTAATGTGGTTAATACCATTTTTTACTGGTGTGTTTCTAAACATGATATAGATAGAACGGAATTGCATGCACTTTGCCTAACATGCGGGTATCTGGCTTCCGTGAAGGATAGGTTTGAAAAAGGAGAATTATATGGAAGGTGTAAATAATACGAGTGAATGAAAGCGAATCCTTGGAGGTAAACGTGGGCAAAATGACTAAAATCAACGATCTCCTAGGGGGTATATGCGAACCTGTCT
>WFSK01000250.1 GCA_015486095.1 Thermotogae bacterium | reverse complement strand
CCCTCCTACCGAATCGTTGAAGGAGAGAAAAGTCTTGTTTACCTCTTCATCAACACAATTTGACATAGAGCCTCAATTCGCTTTCCGTTTCATAGATAATCGTGTTATAATATAAGTATGGAAACCTTTGCAGATCTATTAGATAATCTTGCCAAAAGATATGCTTGGGCAAAAAAGATAAAGCGCAATATGATAAAAAATGAATGGTATAAAATAGTAGGAATTCCAATAGCTTCGCATACAACCGTGATATCGTTCGAAAATGGTTGCTTAACGATAGGAGTTGATAGCAGCACATGGATGACAGAACTTTCCTATCTGAAGAGCGATATAATGGCAAAGATAAATTCTTTTCTTAAAGATGCTGGGAGGGTAAACAAGATCGTCTTCAGAAAGATCAATTGAGGTGAGTTTGCATGAACAATAACGATATGTATACCGCTAAAGATATACAAGTACTGAAAGGACTCGAAGGAGTTCGGAAACGCCCGAGTATGTATATAGGTTCAACAGGTAAAAGAGGACTTCATCACTTGATCTACGAAGTGGTGGATAACAGTATAGATGAAGCCCTTGAGGGATATTGTTCGGAGATAACGGTGAAGATCAATAAAGATGGATCTGTAACCGTGAGAGATAACGGTCGTGGCATACCCGTTGATATTCATCCTGAAGAGGGGAAGAGTGCCCTTGAAGTAGTTTTAACCACCCTTCATGCCGGAGGGAAGTTCTCTGGACAGGGATATAGAATCAGCGGAGGATTGCATGGTGTAGGTATCTCTGTGGTCAACGCCTTATCGGAGTGGCTTGAAGTTAAAGTCAAGAGATATGGTAAGCTGTACTTTCAGCGCTATGAACGTGGTATACCTGTAGGAGCACTGAAGATCATTGGAGAAACCGAGGGTACTGGTACGGAGATCACATTCTATCCGGATAAAGAGATATTCGAGGAGATCACCTTTGAGAACAGTGTGATCTCACATCGATTGATGGAACTCGCTTATTTGAACAAGGGATTGAAGATCTCATTTGTAGATGAAAGGGGTATACCTCCGATATCGGAGGTATACAAATTTGACAACGGGATAGTAGGATATGTTAATAGATTGAATAGATCGAAAAAGGCCATTCACGACGTTATATTTTTCGAGGGAGTTAAAGATAATGTATCCATAGAGTGTGCTATGCAATACACGACTTCCTATGAGGAAGACATAAGGTCATTTGTGAATACGATCAATACCGTCGAGGGCGGTACACATCTCATAGGTTTTAAAACTTCTCTCACCAAGAAATTCAACGATTATGCTCGTAAGTTTGGAAAATTGAAAGATAAGGATGGAAATCTAACGGGTTCAGATGTAAGGGAAGGCTTAACTGCCATCCTTAGCATAAAGATGCGCGATCCGGAATTCGAAGGACAGACCAAAACGAGATTGGGCAACGAGAATATCAAGGAGATCGTATCCACATTTATAAAGGAACAGCTAGATGATTATTGTGAATTACATCCAGCAGAAATAAAGGCAATAATAGATAGGAGTATAAAGGCTGCGCAGGCACGCCTTGCAGCGAAGAGAGCTCGTGAGATGGTGAGGAGAAAGAACGGTTTGGAAGGAAGCTCTCTGCCAGGCAAACTTGCAGATTGCATAGCCAAGAGCGTAGAAAAGGCGGAATTATTCCTAGTAGAGGGAGATTCAGCAGGTGGTTCAGCGAAACAGGGAAGAGACAGAGAATTTCAAGCGATTCTACCGCTTAGGGGTAAGATACTCAACGTAGAAAAGAGTTCTATGAATAAACTCCTTAAAAATCCTCAGATAACTGATCTGATAGTCGCCCTCGGGACCAACATAGGTGATGACTTTTCCACAAAAAATCTAAGATATGGAAAGATCATAATAATGACAGATGCAGATGTGGACGGCGCTCATATACGCACCCTTCTCCTTACCTTTTTCTATAGATATATGAGGGAATTGATAGAGGATGGGAGGATATTCATAGCCCTACCGCCACTCTACAGACTGAAAGTCGATTCAAAGGATTCCTACTTCTATGATGACGAGAGTTTAGAAGCAGCTATAAAGGAATTAACAGAAAAGAAGAAGAAGTTTCAGGTACAACGATATAAAGGGCTTGGGGAGATGAATCCTGAGCAGTTGTGGGAAACTACAATGGATCCCCAAACACGACGTCTTATAAGGGTTGGCATAGAAGATGCTGAAGAAGCCAATGAGCTCTTTGATAAGCTTATGGGAAGTGATGTGGAACTTCGAAGAGATTTCATAAGAGAAAATGCCGTCTATGCCAAAGATATAGATATATGATGGATTTTGGTTTGATACAAGTCTACACGGGAAATGGGAAAGGAAAGACAACAGCCGCATTAGGGTTGGCCATAAGGATGTTGGGATATGGTTATAAAGTTGCTATAATCCAATTCATGAAAGGCTGGGAATATGGAGAAGAATATTTTTTTACCAATATCGATAATTGCCTCTTGAGGAAGTTTGGAAGAAGGGAATTCGTCAACAAAGAATCCCCCGCAGAGATAGATGTCAAACTGGCCGAAGAGGGATGGGATTTTGCCAAAAGAGTGATCGAGAAGAAAGAGTATCAACTCGTTATATTGGATGAGCTTAACGTCGCATTGGATTTCAAACTCTTATCTGTGCAGGATGTCGTTGATTTTTTGAAACACAGACCCGAAGGGATTGAGATAGTAATAACTGGAAGATACGCACCTGAGGAGATATTGGATATGGCAGATCTCGTCTCCGAAATAGAAGAATACAAACACCCTTATAAGAGGGGTATAAGTGCGAGAAAAGGCATAGAGTATTGAAAGATAAAGGCTTTGGATCTGTGTTAAAATGCTATGAATAGCGTAAATAAAGTTGTATTGTCAGCTTTGCAGTGAACCTCAGTATATCTCTTGATCTCTTTGCTTATCTATGATATAAATAATGTAGATCGCATTAGGGAGTAATGGACTTCCTTATTAGTAATTGATATTTCAAAGTGAGGTGAACTTTTATGGCAAAGGTAAAGGTCGATAATGACGCTTGCATTGGCTGCGGTGTATGTGAAAATCTGTGTCCAGAGGTCTTTAAACTCGATACTGAAACGATGAAGTGCAAGATACTGGTCGAGGATTGCGACCCTAATGGATGCGTCCGCGATGCGGCGGATTCATGTCCCGTTTCTGCGATCACGATCGAGGAATAATCCAAAACCTGCGACAGATTACCATCTATCGCAGGTTTTATCATTGAATCAAACGAGATTTCTTTCTCTTGTCTTGAGTTTAGAAATTATTTCTTCCCTAAGCGTTTCGTATCCCTTTCTACCCATAAGGGCGTAAGTAGCATTTTTCCCCGCCTCAACCCCTGGTTGATCGAAGGCATTTATATTTAACAGCTTAGCAGCTATAGCGGTTTGCATTTCGTACATATAAAAGAATTGACCCAATATTTCTTCCGATATATGTGGAAATATTAAGGTGAGATTTGATCTCCCGTTATTCGTTAACGATATAGAAGTAGCGAGTTGCTCGTAGTTTATCAGATCTCCCAAGGTGTAATCGTTGAAATATGAAAGTCTTTCCTCCTCAGGATATATGTTAGGAATAGGGAGATCGTGCTGATGTCTTTCGACTCTTATCATAGTTATGATCTTGTCCCTGGGCCCTTCATTATATAACTGCAATTGTGAGTGCTGATCCGTCGCTCCCAAAGCACCGATCGGGGTTTGTCCTACCTCAACCACTTTACCACTTATATCGAATCGCTTACCAAGGCTCTCGGCCCAAAGCTGGACGTACCAATCTGCTAAGTACTTCAATTCGTTAGAATAAGGCATCATAACTGAAATACTCTTACCTTTCTTCATCATCAGGACGTGGATCAGCGCGTTGAGGGCAGCTGGATTTTTGAAAAGGTTTCTTTCTCTAACCCTTTTATCCATCTCCCTTGCTCCTGCCAAGATAGAATCCACATCGAAACCCAACAGATAAGAAGGTACCATACCTACGGCACTTAACACGGAAAACCTGCCCCCTACATCTGGAGGGATATCAAAGGTCAAAATACCTTCCTCTCGAGATAGCTTTCTTAAAACACCCTTTTCAGGATCCGTTATGAAGATCAGATGTCTTTTATACCCATCGCGTATCTTGTCGAGACGTTTTCTAACTATGAGGAAAGAAGCCATAGTTTCAGCTGTCGTACCGGATTTGGATACTACGATAAAAACGCTCTTATCCAGTTTAACTTCTTCTAATATCCTGGTGAGATAAGCTGGATCAGAATTATCGCATACGAACAATTTCCTTTTTGAGTTTATGTCTGATAACGCATCGTTTATAGCAGCGGTACCCAATGCAGAACCACCTATACCGAGTACGATGATGTTTTCTACAAAATCCATCCTTTCATCGAGTATGTCGAGTTGTTTAGGTATATCAGAGTATGGCAGTTTCATAAAGCCAAATTTTTCCTTCTCGATCTCTTCTACACATTTCGCCATGTATTCTTCGTAATTCTCCAACTCTGATAAGGATATACCTTCACTTCCAATTGCAGAAGATAGACAATTGGTGTAATCCAGCATTATAGATTCCATGGGCTTCTCCTTTCAATATTTTATGACCGAATGGATATCGTAACCTTTTAATACTTCTCTCGCCTTTAAAAATTCGAGTTCTATCAAGAAGACCATATCTGTAACTATTCCACCCAATTTTTCTACCAGCCCTGCAAGTGCCTTTACCGTTCCTCCTGTTGCCAGAACATCATCCACTATTACTACATTCTGTCCAGATTCCACAGCGTCTTCATGGATCTCTACCTTGTTGGTACCATATTCAAGACTGTATTCCATAGAAATGGTTTTGTAAGGCAATTTTCCAGGCTTTCTGATCGGAATAAAACCTATGTTTAACTCGTATGCCATGGCAGAGGCAAAGATGAACCCCCTCGCTTCTGCGGAGGCAAGAAGATCCACAGGTTTATCTTTTAGAAAAGCACACATCTCATCTACTGCTACCTTAAAGGCTTTTGCTTCCTTCAACAAAGGTGTTATATCTTTGAACATAACGCCTTTCTTAGGAAAATCTGGTATATCCCTTATATATTTCCTCAAATCCAAGTTCGTCACCTCTTCCATTCGAATTGTTTATTCTTTTACAATAGATCGCGATATTCTCTCAAATTCTTGCTCTTAGATGGATGTCGTAACTTCCTCAATGCCTTTACTTCTATTTGTCTAACACGTTCTCTCGTAACTCCCAAAATCTGACCGACTTCTTCCAAGGTCTTACATTTACCATCTATTAAACCATATCTCATCTTGAGGACCTCTGCTTCACGAGTGGAAAGTGAATTTATTACTTTCCATATTTCTTCTTTTAACAACATCTGAGAAGCGGATTCTTCTGGCGATACGATTTCTTTATCCTCTATGAAATCTCCCAGAAGCGAATCTTCATCCATCGCATTTATAGGAGCTTCAAGAGAAATAGGTGTCCTTGAGACCCTCAATATTTCACGTATCTTCTCAGGTGTCTTATCCGTTAATTCTGCTAATTCATTCACAGTGGGTTCACGACCATGTTCCTGCACGAATTGCCGTGCTATCTTATTCACCTTATTTATCGTTTCTACCATGTGCACAGGTATACGTATGGTCCTTGCTTGATCTGCTATAGCTCGGGTTATCGCCTGTCTGATCCACCACGTTGCATATGTACTGAACTTGTAACCCCTCTTCCAATCGAATTTTTCAACTGCTTTCATCAAACCTATGTTTCCTTCCTGGATCAAATCTAAAAACGATAAACCCCTACCTACATATTTTTTTGCTATGCTCACGACGAGTCGTAGATTAGCGATGGCAAGCTTCTTTTTAGCATTTTCATCGCCTTCTTGAGCCAATTTTGCATATCTTCTTTCTTCGCTCGAAGTCAACAAACGTATCTTTCCTATCTCCTTCAGGTACATCTTAATACTATCAGTAAAAGCCGAAGATTCATAAGAGAGTTCCTCTTCCTTTTTTTCAGCCTCAGCTTCTTCTGATACCTCTTCTTCTTTTAGTTCCTCTTCTTCCTCTCCTTCAACGATCTCTATTCCATTCTTTTCAGTCTCTTCATAAAGTTTTTCTATCACGGTACTATTCAACTCCTCATCACTAGAAGAGAGGCAATTATCGATCTCCGAATACGTGAGATATCCCCTCTTCTTGCCAGTTGTTATAAGAGATTCTATTTTTCTCGCCAGACTTTTTGAAAAAGTCGGCTTCTTTTTATTCTCAAGTGAACCTATTTTATTCGTCATATTGAATTTGCCTTTCATCTTCAATCTCCCCCTTTCTCAAGTTTTTCTTTTTCCAACTTACGCTTGAGTTCGAACTTCTCTTTCAAAAGGACTTTATCTGTCTCTTCATCTCCCTTTAACAACTCATTGTCTATTTCGCTCAGCCTCGATGATAAACTACGTTTTTCGAGTTCATTCAGACAATCTTCTATTATCTTTTCTCTATCCATTATTAGACTGTCTACGAATTGCGCTCGGCTCATCAACGTCACTGCTTTTTCATCTCCGGAATCCAAAACAGCTCCTATATCACCCTTGCCTTCCTTTTCGTTATTCATGAGAAGACTGAAAACACCTGTATATTCCTCCCTTATAACGTCTAATCTTAGTTTGTTTTTCAAGATACCATATACCCTTTCATCGTTCATCATAAAATACAAAAGGTAATCTTCAAGTAAAGGAAACAACGACTTCTCCTTTACCTTTGGTGGGGTAGAATATAGCCTTCTATCACCTGCTTTGTTTTCTATCAAACGATGGAGATCATACTTAACAGATATTTCATTTGAAGAGGTCTTTTTAGATATGTATTTTACAGCCATATCTATTCTTAACATCTTCTCATTCAATCCAGTTCGGACGATCCAATCGGCAATGGAATCAAGAGCTTCGTACTTCTCCTGAACAGTGGTAAAGCCCTTATCATGAAGTGTGAGATCAATGAAAAATCTTTCGTGTATTACTTTTCTATCGAGGTATTCTCGCAAGGCTTCCTTGCCAAAGCGTCTTAAAAATTCATCTGGATCCTTTGCACCCTCGATCCTCGCTACGTAAACATCTATTCCTTTGTTTTCCAAGACAGGTGCTCCATGCAAAACCGCCTTTATTCCTGCCTCATCGTTATCGAAGAATAGGATCACCCTTTTCACATATCTATGCAAAAGATTGGCGTGTTCATTAGAAAGAGCTGTTCCGAGTGTTCCCACCGTATTCATAAAACCGAATCTGTGCATAGAAATGACATCTACATATCCTTCTACTATTATCGCCTCCCGCTTACGTCGCATTTCTTCTTTGGCCAAGTTAAAACCGTAAAGGATCTGTCTTTTGAGAAAATATCTCGTCTCTGGAGAGTTCAAATATTTTGGCTCTCCTTCACCGAGGATCCTTCCTCCAAATCCTACCAGATCACCTCTATGGTTATATATGGGGAAGATCAACCTATTTCTAAATCTATCATAATAGTGTCCTGTATCAGAGCGTGATATCAAACCCCATCTGAACATATCCTCCACCTTGAATCCCTTCTTCACCAATTCGTTCATTAAAAAGTTCCATTCATCTGGAGCATATCCTATTGAAAATGTCTCTATGGTTTCCTTGTCGATCTTACGTCCCGTGAGATAAGCAATTGCCCTTTTCCCCATCTGCGAAAAAAGACACCTTCTGTAAATATCATTCGCCACCGAGTACAAAGACACGTATTTCTTGTACTCGGTAGTTTTCTCCTTATCCGTGCGCAAATATGGTTCAACGTTTATCCCTACCTGCTTTCCTAATTTAACCACTGCCTCTACAAATGAACAACCTTCCATCTCTTGAACGAACTTTATCACATCTCCAGATTTACCACAACCAAAGCAGTGATAAATCTGCTTTTCGGGGCTGATATAAAAAGAGGGATTCTTATCGTCGTGGAATGGACACAAAGATCTGTAATTTCTGCCCACCTTTTTTATTTCGAGATACCTACCGATAACATCAACTATATCTGCCTTTGCCCGTATATCATCTATTATGAACTTAGGTATCATATGATCACCACACAAACATAGGTGTTACAAAAACACCCTTTTAAGCATACATCTTAAACTTTATTACAGTGAATAGGACTTATCTCTTAGAGTACTGTGGGCTCTTTCTTGCCTTCTTCTTACCGTATTTCTTTCTCTCCACCATTCGAGGATCACGAGTCAGCAACTTCCTGGTTTTTAATACCGATTTAAAAGAATCGTTGTATTCGATCAAGGCTCTTGAGATACCCAATCTCAGGGCACCTGCCTGTCCAGCAAGCCCTCCACCTTTTACCGTGGCTAATATGTCGAATTTGCCAATAGTTTCTGTGAGAATGAGAGGTTCTTTTATGGTACGAACTAAGGTGTCTCTCTGAAAATACTCCTTTAGATCCTCATATTCTCGCCCATTTATCTTTATCTTCTTTCCTTCGCCTACTTTAAGATAAACCCTTGCCACAGATGTCTTTCGCCTGCCAGTACCGTAATAAACTACCATATACGCCTCCTTTACAGATCCAATATCTCGAGTTCTTTATCTATGTATGGATGTTCCGTACCTACACATATTTTGAGCTTTTTCAGCATAGTCTTTCTAAGCTTGTTTTTGGGTAGCATCCCTCGAACTGCATATCTTATGATCCTATCTGGATGAGTTTCCAGCATCTTCTTCGCAGTTACTTCTTTCAAACCACCGATATACCCAGAATGCCTGTAGTATTTCTTCTGCTTTAATTTCTTACCGGTTAATCTGACTTTTTCAGCATTTATTACCACTACATAATCTCCCAGATCCGCATTAGGAGTATACTGTGCCTTATTCTTTCCCTGTAATATCAGACTCAACCTCGCTGCTAATCTCCCCAGAGGTTTATCCTTGGCATCCACTACATACCATTTCCTCTCTATCTCATTCGGTTTGACGAAATATGTATTTCTTTCCATACTTATAAATCACCCGCTTTCCTTTCCTCAACGTGTTGGATAAACGCTTACTACCTTCCTTCTATTTCGCGTTTCGAACCTAACATATCCATTCGCAAGGGCATACAGTGTGTAATCTCTTCCGATACCCACGTTATTCGCAGGATAGAATCTCGTTCCTCTTTGACGCACTATTATGTTCCCTGCCTTAACATATTCCCCGGCATATTTCTTTACACCCAGATATTTGGCATTGCTGTCGCGTCCATTCTGAGTTGAACTACCACCTTTCTTGTGAGCAAACAGTTGTATAT
>WFSK01000249.1 GCA_015486095.1 Thermotogae bacterium | reverse complement strand
TGTGTATAAGAGACAGTCCTTGGAGAGCAGAAGCAATTTTTAATTAAATAAGGTTGAACTGACTTTCCGGCTAAGAATCAAAGATTTCAGTAACCAATACACTTTTGTTCTCCGATTAGGTGTCTTTTCCAAATTTTACGAATAGCACTACTCTAAGAAGGACTCTTCAAATGACACGCTAATACTGAAACATTGTATCTTGCAACAATGAACAGGATGAAAAAATGTTATTCAGTACTTCGCGGCTATGGGTATCCTTCTTCCTATTCCGAAGGCCTTCGTAGTTACTTTCAATCCAGGAGCAGCCTGTCTTCTCTTATACTCGTTTTTGTTAACCGCTCGAATTACCCATTCAACTGTCTTTGATTCGAAACCCAGTGCGATGATCTCTTCCATCGAGTATCCTTCCTCGATGTAGTAGTGAAGTATTCGATCGAGTATCTCATACGGGGGAAGTGTATCCTGATCCCGCTGGTCGGGTTTCAACTCTGCCGATGGAGGTTTTTCGATGATCTCCTTTGGAATTACTTCCGATCTTCTGTTGATGTAATGTGCCAATTCATATACCATGGTCTTTGGAACGTCGGAGATCACGCTGAGCCCTCCGCTCATATCACCGTATAGTGTACAATAACCGACTGCGAGTTCGCTTTTATTTCCCGTGGATAACAGGAGATAGCCAAATTTATTAGATAGAGCCATGAGGATATTACCTCGTATCCTTGCCTGGATATTTTCCAAGGTGATATCTATTCCTTCTATCTGCAAGCTTTCTTTTAGAGTATTCACGTAAGAATGATATATGGAAGAGATAGGGATCACCTTAAATCGAATGCCAAGGTTTTTGGCGAGTTTTCTCGCATCTTCTACGCTTCCTTTTGAAGAGTACGGCGAGGGCATAGAGATAGCCAATACATTTTCCACTCCTATGGCTTCTTTTGCCAAGCAGCAGGTAACGGCAGAATCTATTCCTCCCGAGAGACCGACGATGGCTTTGGAAAAATTGCACTTTTTCATATAATCTCGGATCCCCAGGATCAATGCCTCGTAGATAGATTCGATCTTATCTTGTGGATGATAGGCATCTGGAATGCCTTTGTCATTCGTATCTATGGTCTTTACCTGTTCTTTAAACGATTTGAAACATTCTATGGGATTTCCCCACTTATCGACGCACATGCTTCTACCGTCGAATACGAGTTCGTCATTTCCACCGACTTGATTGACGAATAAGAATGGGATTCCATATCTTCTGGCATGATTCCGAATGAGACGATATCTGATCTCTTCCTTCCCCACATGAAAAGGAGAGGCAGATATATTTATTAAGATGGTAGCCCCTTTCTTCGCCAACACCTCTATGGGATCGAAGGTGTATATCCTCTTTGCCCATAACTCCGGATCGTTCCAGGCATCTTCACAGATGGAGATTCCAAGTATCTCATCCTTGAAATGTACCACGTCGACTTCAGATGCCGGATCGAAATACCTTGCCTCATCGAAGACGTCGTACGTGGGTAAGAGAGATTTATGCTGATTTATCAGTATTTTCCCCTTATATACCAAGAGTGCAGAGTTGTAAAGTCCCTTTCCTGTTTTGTGTTCCGTTGGGGTGGGAGCTCCAAAGAGTATCCCAACATCAGGATAGTCTTTCGAAATGCTGACCAGCTTTTGAATGGCATTTTGGACTCTCTCGATAAACCAAGTCTTTTCCAAAAGGTCTCTGGGAGGATATCCTACAAGAAATAGTTCTGGAAAACATATCAAGTCCGTCGCATTCCCATATTGCATCAACGTGTTGACGATCTTATCGAGGTTCCCATCGATGTCTCCCACGGTTGGATCCAATTGCGCTATGGTGATCTTCATATATCAGAATCCCCTCCCACATTATGAATTGCTCTTAACCCTTCTATTTTACCACCCTGGGGTGAATATGACACGTCCGAATTCAGGACTATTATCCATGCTATAATTCTTGTGAAAAGGCGTTTTGATCGAGAGATTCGGAGGGAGAGACACTTCTTTGTGAAGGGGCATTTTGATTGAGAGATCCGGAGAGTAAAAAGATACATTTGATAGTGGGTCCACCGTTGGGTGGAACGTTGGAGCGCCTGATAGACATCCTTTCGAAGATATCGGGGGAAGCACCTCACGGTTACAGATTCGTAGGGGCATCTGGTAGACTGATAGAGAGCGTAGCGAGAGAGACGGTAAAGAAGCTGGGTTTTATCTACAGGGACAACTTCAAACCGATAGATCAATTCGCAGTAGAATTGGTGAACAAGTATATGCCAGAGATGGTGTACATGGATGAAGCCCTTTCTTACGCTTATACCTCTGATTTTCTGGAAAGCATTTCTGATACTTCCGAATTCGGTGGTGCGATCAAAAAGGCCTCATTCGTTCATAACTTTTCCTCTTTCGTATCCGATGTGCTCGAGAACGATGTGAATTTATACGATTTCCCTTCCGAAGGGAAAGATAAACGCCTTGTCACGCTGATCGATATGGTTCGAAGATATGAGGAGAGGAAGGAAAAAGATGCCCTGTTCGATACGCTGAACGCTTACAAACTCGTTGCGAGGTTACCCATACGTAAAGGTGAAGAAGGGAACGTCCTCTTCATATACGGATTCTATGACCTTAAGCCCATCCATATGAAATATTTCTTTCCGAAGCTCTTTTCCATCTACGATCGCGTTTATTTCGCATTAACCTACGACGAAACCCGGAGAGAATTGTTCAAGGGAAGTGAAGAGATCCTCGCGTTTCTATCTTCTTATCCTTTCGAAATTGAGAGACTCGAAGCGATAGAAGACAAGGATTCGCGCTCTCATGTGGCTATATATGCGTTTTCTAATATGAAGAGTAAAAGGGTTAGAAACGATTTTATCGAGGTGATGAAATTCAAGGATATATACGATGAATGTATGGGTGTAGCCAAACGGATAAAAACCCTGATCCTGCGAGACGGTGTCCCTGCGAAGAAAATATCAGTGGTGATCAAGGATCTCTCGACATACGAAAGGGAACTCACGAGAAAATTCAAGGAATATGGGATACCATTTTATCTGAATGGTGTTCACACACTCTCCACGAGCAAACTCGTAAAATTCATCATTCTTCCGCTTATGGTTGCCATATCTGGTTATAGAGCGGATATGTTGATGAGTTTGGTAGAAAATGGATATGTACACCCCGACGATGAATCCGTTTTACAGGCGTTTGAATCGATAGTTACTCGTTTGGGATTGGATAAAGACGATCTGCCGATGAGCTTTGCGGGCAGGAAGAATAAATGGTCAACGAGGTTGAACGAATACATGAAAAACCTGCGAGACCGTTTGAGACAGATGGATGAAGAAGTGGAACGCGAGGAAGTAAAAAGGCAGATCAAGGATGTAGAAGACGCAAAAAAGGTGGTAGATGAAATATTCGAGTACATAAAAGAGAACGGTTTGGATAGCGATAAGGCTAAGGATATAGGAGAATACTCACGAATCCTCAGAAGAAATGCCGAATTGATATTATCCCGGTTCATACCCTTCCTCACCTCGGATAGAGCAGAGGTAGAGAGATATTCAACAGAGGCCTTTTTTACGGCCATATGGGATCTGGAAAAGGCACTCTCCAGGATAGGAAGAACGAAGATGAAGCCGAGTGAATACAGTACATACCTGAGATCTATATTGAGGTACAGAACCTTCAGATGCAGTACCGGCTTGAAAGGGGGAGTGGAGATCCTGGATATACTCGAGGCGCGATATACGGATTCGGATTACAGATTCTTCGTCGGATTTAACGATACGGCATATCCGATGATCGAGAAAAATCCGCTCTACCAGCTCGATTTCGATGATCGTATTGAGAGTAGCTCTGATACGATCCGCTTTGTGGATAGAAAGAGCAGAGAAGATAAACTCGATCTCTTTCTTTCTCTTATAGAGGCTCAGAAAAAGGTGTTTTTAAGTTATGCCGAGGTAGATCTCAAGGGCAGAAAACTGCTGCCTTCTGGCTACCTGATAGAACTCGATAAATGTTCTTTACTTCAAAAGGGTATAAACATCTCTCGATTACTCGCTACCCCTGCATCTCTTGGTGAAGCGAGGAGGAGTATCATCAGGACCTATGCCCTGGAGAAGATCCCCATGCAATACATAAACGAATTCGAGATGGAAAAGACCCTGAGACTCCTCAAGAGAGTTCCATATATAGATGGTGATAGATTGGTGAAGGGAAAAAATCTGAAAGCCTTAAGGGATAGGATAGAGGAGAGGGAAAAGAACACCTTCAGTTTTTCCAGATTGAAGACCTATAAGGATTGCCCAATGAAGTATTTCATAGAATACATCCTGGGGATCCCGGAGCCCATGAAATATGAATTCGGTCTCACCCCACTCGATGAAGGTAACATATATCATAGCTGTCTCAGAGAGATATTCGAATATGCTAAGGAGAAGAACTACTTGCCCCTCAGCAGGATATCGAATGAAAGGGATAAGGTGAACGAGATCTATACAAAACTCACAGAGAGTATAAGGGAAAGGTTGGGTACCTTTACCCATCTTCCGAGTAGATTTTTGGAGATCAAGGAGAAAGATATAGAAGGGAAGTTATGGGCATTTCTACTCGAAAAGGAATTCAACGGTTCAAAGAGAGAAACATATGAGTTTATTCCAACCTATTTCGAAATACCCTTATCTTTTGAGATAACGAGGGATATGAGCACACCAGAAAACACCATCAGAGTGAGGGGAAGGATAGATAGAATAGATATCGGAGTAAATGACGAAGGCGAAGAGGTGGTCAGGATAATCGATTACAAGAGGGATAGCCGTTCTGCCGACTGGGAACAGTTGTTTCTATACAGCGGTATCGTTAAGAGAACGTTGCTGAAGGATAAGGAATTGGTGGAAGCACTGTTCTATGGAATAGAGAAGGGAAGTAAAGGGGGAAGAGGGATAAAAGTGAGTGAGGAATCTGGAGGAGACCTGAGATTCGAAGGAAAGAGTAAGAGTGCGAAACTGCCTTTCGATTCCTACAGTTCCTTTTTATCGAACGTCGATGAAACGGTCAGTGCGATCAAATCGGGCAATTTTCCCGAGAGTGTAAAATTCTGGAATTGCAAGAGTTGCCCATTTTCGATGGCTTGCAAGAGGGGAGAGAGCTTTAGACCATGAATTTTACTCCGGAACAGATGAAGGCAATAGATGTGGATGAAGGTCTAATAACTGCGAGTGCCGGCAGTGGCAAGACCTCTATATTGGTGGAAAAATACATCGAGGAACTGAAAAAGGGTGTCAACGTGGAAAACTTACTCGCCATAACCTTTACAGATAAGGCTGCAACGGAGATGAAGGATAGGATCTCCAGGCGAATAGATTCTCTATTCGATACCACCCAGGATATGAGATGGTGGATACTGAAAAATCATATTCCATTCGCCAGGATATCCACCATTCATTCCTTTTGCTCAGAAGTGATACGTGAGAATGCCTTCTTCTTGGGTTTGGATGTGGATTTCAGTATCATGTCCGAGGTGGAGAAGAACGCATTCGTAAATATCTTAATAAATAGCTCGATCAGAGATTCTCTCGATAAATATGAGAGGTGTATAAGGAGATTCGGGGTGGAGAAGACGAAGGAACTGCTCAGACAGGCAGTGGAAAAGCGCTATTACCTCGATATGGTGGATCTGGAAAAGATGCTCGGTGTGAGGTACCTAAAGGCGCTATCCGAAAATGAAGAAGTAGTTGAATTGATGGAAGAATTCATTCAGAGGGCAAAGGAGATAAAAGAGGCATATGAGAGATTCATCTTCGAAGAATCCACCTTCGATTTCGAAGACCTGCTCTTGATAACTCGCATGCTGTTCAGAAGACATGATGAGATAAGGGAGAGATATAAGAGGAGATACAGGTACATATTCGTGGATGAATTTCAAGACACCAACGAATTGCAGAAGGAGATCGTAGAAGCCATATACGAACCGGGAGTGAACAGGATCTTTTACGTTGGTGATGAAAAACAATCCATATACAGATTCCGAGGAGCGGATGTATCCGTTTTCATAAAGACGAAAGAAGCATTCAAATTGGAGAATAAACCAGTTTTAGCTCTATCCGATAATTTCCGTTCACATCCACAGATAGTGGCATTCATCAACGAGATATTCTCGAACGTTATGAAGGGAAGCGAAGATTTTGCACCGAGCTACGAACCGATGAGGTCGAGAGTAGTTTATGAAGAGAAGCCCGGAGGGGTCTGGTTGGTAAAGACCGAAAGCAAAGAAGAGGAAGCGGATAAGATAGCGAGGTTCATCCTTTACATGATAGAAAGATATGGAGATCGATTGAGGGAGAGAGAGAAGAGCTTCAGGAATTTCGTGATATTGCTCAGACAGTTGACCAACGTTGCAACGATAGAAAAGGCACTCGACGAATACGGCATACCTTATTACACGATCAACGGTAGAGGATTCTATGAAAAGATGGAAGTAAAGGCCCTCATAAGTTTCCTGAAATTGCTGCAAGATCCGCGGGATGATATTGCGCTCTTATCCATCTTGCGTTCCCCTTTGATATTTGCAGATATGGATACCCTGTTCGAACTCAGCGAACGCAGGGCCTTCAGGAAAGACATATCGTATATGGATGCGTTGAAAGATATCGATGATGAACGGATAAAGATGTTCTTAGCACTGTACGAGAGACTTCATAAACTCAAGGGTGTGTTATCGCCTTCTGAGATTCTGAATGAAATAATGGCGGAATTCGATCTTACCACGATATTGTCCTTCTTCAGAGATGGAGATAGGATGATAGCGAATTGCGAGAAGTTGCTTCGCATGGTGGAAACACTCGAAGCACAGGATGGCACACTCAAAGGAGTCGTGGATTATCTAACGGCATATGCGAGCCCCAAGGAGTCGGAGGCCTCAACGGAGACCGAGCAGGCGAATATCGTGAGGATAATGAGTGTCCATCAGGCGAAGGGACTGGAATTCCCCGTCGTGATATTACCCCAATTGGATGCCCCTTTTAGAAACCGGGGTAATAAGATCGTGATCGAGAATGACATCCCCTTTATATCTGAATTGCTTAGAAAGGGGAGGACATCTACCTTCGATGAATTCATCGAGAGAGAGCAACGCAAGGAAGAAGAGGAGGCCAAGAGATTACTCTACGTTGCCATGACGAGGGCGCAGGATTTCCTCGCCTTATTCTTGCCGAAAGAGGACAAAGGAATTTGGATGAAGATCATATCGAAAGAAAACGATCTTTCGAAGAATTGGAAAGAATGCTTCAAGGAGATACCATTTTATGAGAAAGGGGAAAGGGAAGAAAAAAAGAATAGAGGAGAAGGTGAAACACCGGATCTGAGTCTTACAGAACCGATAAGAGAGGAACTCGATCTCTCCGTGATGTCCGTAACGGAGTTTGCGAAGTATGAGGTGGAGGGTGAAAGCGTCTTCGAAGACATGAACGGTTTGTCCGAATTGGAGATGGATAGGATATCCGATGCGTATAGAGGGAGATTGTTCCATCAGGTGCTTGAAAGGCTCGACAACGAAAAGGGGATCGAGGATTTAATGGAGGATTTAAAGGTGGATAGGAGATTTACGGAGAAGGATAAGAGAGAGGCAATGAAGATGTTAAAGGGGATAGAAGACAACCCCATCGTTAAGATGATAGAAAACGCGAGCTGGGTGGAGAGCGAAAGGCAGTTCGAGGTAGAAATGGAGGGAAGGATATTCTTTGCAAGGATAGATAAGTACTTCGAGTATGATGGGCAACTCATATTAGTGGATTTCAAGACGAACGAGGAAGATAAAGAATATGAGGACAATCAATTGCGCCACTACTCCAGGATACTCGAAAAGGTCTACGGGAAGAGGGTAGATGAAGGTTATATACTCTATCTGGTCAAAAACAAAAGCAGGAAGGTATTCTAATGAAATTTAAATCATTAAAGACATTTGTGATAAAATAGGTGCAAGATAATGATATGAATTGAGTGGTAAAAAATGAGTTTTCTTTCGTTGTCATCTTTTATCGTCCTTTTTATCCTTGCTAATTTCATCTTTTACCAAGATAGAAAGGCTCCTTTAATGAGAGTTGCATTTGCACTCTGTTTATCGCTAACGGGATGGGCATTCACGGAGTTTGAAATTCGTCAGGCATATGAGCTCGGAGTGAATTATCATTACTGGATCATACTGTACCATATATTTCGCGGTATGACAGTAGCTTTTGTATTACACTTCACATTGGTCTTTACAGAAGCGAAGTTGCTCAAGCACAAAACGATGACCTATCTGTTGATATATATCCCCACGTTGGTATTTGTCCTCTACCATTCGATAACAGAGCCGATGGGAAAATATGAAGATATCTTTAATCCAGCTATCAGAATCTGGGCCTACGGTACATTGTTCTTATCTATAATATACATCTTTGTTTATCAATTAAAGGTAAATAACCGCAGGAAAAAGCAACAAGCCAAGTACATATCTCTTGGTTTTTCGATCGTCGTGATAACCAATTTCATCACAGAATTCCTACTCCCCTTACTCCAGGTCAGGATTCCAAATTTAACCACAACTGCCTTCACTTTTACAACTGCTCTGGTGGCATATGCTATCTGGAGGTATAAGCTATTCATCCTGTCCCCGGTTACCGCAGCGATGAACATCATATCTACCATGTCGGATTCCCTATTCCTGGTCAATAGCGATGGAAGGATAGTCTCGGTTAACCCTGCGGTATCGAACCTCCTTGGATACGAAGTGAAAGAATTGATCGGTAAACCGATGGGGATCATCTTTTCAGAAAAGGAGAATGAAACATCTCCATTCGACGGTATATTCGAGAAGGTTATGAAAACGAGTACCATCAGTGAACTAGAAACGAGATTTAAAACGAAAGACGGTGAGGTCATTCCGGTTTCTTTATCCAGTTCTGTAATGAGGAATGAGGATGGCGAACTGCAAGGTATAGTCTGCATTGGTAGAGATATCACCGAACGCAAGAGGGCGGAAGAGATGATCAAACATATGGCTACTCACGACCCTCTGACGGGCCTACCCAACAGAGTGATGTTCAACGATCGTTTCGCTCTGGCATCGGCTCAAGCGGATCGTAATCAGCAGAAGATAGCTTTGATGTTCCTCGATCTGGATCAATTCAAAGATATCAATGATACATTAGGACACGAGGCGGGAGATCGGCTGTTGAAAGAAGTTGCCGAACGTCTGTCACGACTTCTGCGTAAGAGTGATACCGTTGTGCGTATGGGGGGAGACGAATTCGTAATATTATTGCCTGGGATCACTTGTATGGAAGATGTAGATAGGGTGGCTAAAAAGATCCTTGGTGCATTCCATAAGGCGTTCGTGTTTGGAGATCGTGAATTCCACATTACGGTGAGCATTGGTATTGCCATTTACCCTGATGATGGCAAAGATGCTGGCACACTGTTGAAGAAGGCCGACATCGCTATGTATAAGGCTAAGAAACATGGTCAGAATGATTATCAATACTACGTTCAGGATATGAACGTTGAGTCTTAAAATTAAATCTTACGTGGAATGCTTCTTCATAACCCTTTACGATGGCTTCGATCAGTTCAATATCTTTGACTTCCTTCCCGATCTCCTCTTTTAAAGATGTTATCTTATCTCTCTCCAATTCTCCATAGAACTTCGTTAACATATCGAAGTAATGATTTAGATCACTGTTAACTACCAATGTTCCCTGCAACAGTACAAATCTCTTTCGTCGAGCCATGGATAGACCAGCGATCTTTTTCCCGTTTACAGCAAGGTCATAGGGACCGGGACAGAACGTCTCTACTCGAGATTGCACGCAAGGAATACTCAGATATTTCAATCCCCTTATGAGTCCTGTGGATAGATGTTTAAATGCTTCTTCTACCCTGTCCCAATTTTGTCCATCGTAAGGACGAGGAACGAAAACAGAGAAATTGACACACCCTTCATCGTGATAGATCGCTTCTCCACCGCTCTGCCTCTCCACCACCAAAAACCCTTCTTTTTCGACCCTCTTTATCTGTTCGACAAACCGTCTGCGGCCAAATCTACCCACCACAAAACAACTTCTGTCCTTCCAGAACCTCAAAGTAGGAGGTAGAGTCCTTTCTCTTACACGAGAAGCGATGGCATCTTCCACAGCCATATTGAAGATGGGATCGGTTTCCCTGGTGATCAGTAGATTCCATCTATCTGACATACATAAATTTTACTACATCAAGACATATCGTTGTTGAGAGGATGTTGTGAAAGTGCATGTGATGATGAGGTTGAATTCTACAGTATTCATAGGGACAGGAGTTTATCTCCTGCCCGATTCACCGATGATGAATAACGCTATGGAACTTCGTTCCATCGGACGGAGTCGTTGAAGACCCATCCCTACGGGTATGTTGCCGGGGATCATTTATCTTTCGTTGCCTTCAACACAACTCTGAATTCATCGAATGTTTCTGACTTTATAGCTTTCTTGAGTAAATCCTTTAGAATGTCCAGGTCCTTTATCTCTTTTATTTCCTTCGCTAAGTCTTCTGGAACTTCATTGAATTTGGCTTCTATTGCGTCTATTACGGATTCTTGAGCACTTTCCAGCATACCCTCTTCTCTTTCCCTCTTGAGATTCCTCTTGAGTTTCGCTCCGAATATCGTTAACACTTCGTTCACCTCCCCTGTGAACTCACTATCTTCTTCCATCACATC
>WFSK01000248.1 GCA_015486095.1 Thermotogae bacterium | reverse complement strand
ATTAAGGGGAAAAGGGTATGTGTATTACAGCCCCATAGTGAAATTGCGCCAGGAGTTCAATTTGCATACGAACATGAGGCCTTGTAAGGCATATAGAGGTAATCCTCTGAATTACAGGGATGATATAGATCTGACCATATTTCGGGAGAATACGGAGGGTTTATATTGTGGTGTAGAGTATCATCCTTTACCTGCCGAACTGATGGATGTACTCTCAAAGCATCCGAAGATGAAAAGATTCCTCAATACTCCTTTAGAAGATATCGCCGTTTCCTGTCGGATCATCACGAAAAGAGGGGCACGAACTATAATAAGGCATGCGTTTGAATATGCAAAAGAACATGGGAAGAAAAGTGTAACTGTAGTGGAAAAGCCGAACATATTGAGGGAAACCAGTGGCCTGATGGTAAGAGAAGCTCGAGAGATCGCAAAAGAGTATCCCGAGATAGAACTAAAAGAAGCGAACATCGATGCGATGTGCATGTGGCTCGTCAAGAATCCCCAGGATTTCGATGTGTTGGTATGCTCGAATCTATTCGGTGATATAATCTCCGACCTTTCTGCTCAACTCGTTGGTGGACTTGGGTTTTCGCCGAGTGCGAATATCGGAGATAACTATGCTATATTCGAACCAACTCATGGCTCAGCACCCAAATATGCGGGACAATACAAGGTGAATCCGATCGCCATGCTCTTGTCCGTTAAACTGATGTTGGATTACTTAGGAGAATATGAATGGGCAGAACGCTTGGAGAACGCAGTTGCTCAGGTAATAAGGGAAGGAAGGGTCCGAACCTACGATATGGGAGGAAATAACACCACTCTTGAAGTAGCAGAGGAAGTTGTTCGAAAAATGAAAGAATAGATTTACTCCTCTTCTTTTGGTTTTAAGAATGCGATTATTATTACGCCAATGAATCCGAATAGGAATCCTATAATAGACCATCCTACTACACTTCTTTTCTTTTGATGGGCCATGATCGCGCAGAATATTCCAGATATTATATCGATACCTAATCCGATCTCCCACGGAGTTATTTTTCAACACATCCTCTTAAATTATTTCTATCATCATCTAAACCCACGATCTTACATCTCACTATAGTGTTTCGAGGGAGCGAAGATCTTATGGTAACAGGAACATAATATCGATTCAATCCCACAGCACTTCCATCAACGTTCTTTTCCACAAGAACCTCTTCTATTCTTCCGATATGCCTTTCGGCATATTCACGAACAAGTCTATCCCTTACTTCTTTTAGATATTCCATCCTTTTTCTCTTCTCTGGAGCGGGGACGTTATCTTTCCAACGAGATGCTATGGTCCCCGCACGTGGAGAATATCTGAAGATATGAACTCGTGTAGGAAGGATATTTTCTATCAGTGTTACCGTATTGAGAAACATCTCTTCTGTTTCACCAGGAAATCCAACTATGACATCCACAGAGAAGGAAAATAGGGGATCTATTGCCCTGAGTTTTCCAACGATGGATATCACATCTTCTCTGCTATATCTCCTCCCCATCTTCTTCAAAATGGTATCATCCCCACTCTGCAAAGAAAGATGAAGATGGTGACAAACCTTCTCGTTCGATATTATCGTATCCATAAGTTCTTCATCTATATCGTTTATGTCGATAGAACTGATCCTGATCCTTTCCAAACCTTCTATCTCAGAGATCTCATCTATAAGTTTGGTTAAAGAAGTATCTTCCAGATCGGTGCCATATCTTCCTATGTTTATACCACACAATACGACTTCCTTGAAACCCTTATCTACCGCTTCGAGTAGTTCTTCTTTGATCGATAGGATATCTCTGCTTCTTACGCGTGTACCTCGAGCAAAGGGAATTTTACAAAACGTACACATCCTGTCACAACCGTCCTCGATCTTTATGAAATACCTTGTATGAAGGTGAGGTAAACTGGGGGAAGTGTTTCCTTCTTCTATAGGAAAGCGCTTTCTTATGATGGAAGAAATAGTCCCCTTTGCCTCATTTTTTATAACCACATCCACTTCCTTCATATTCTTTATCTCCTCATAATCGGTTGTTGCATAGCAACCTGTAACAATGACAAATGCATCTCGATTCATTCTTCTTGCCCTTCGTATCATCTGGCGGGATTTTTGATCTGCAGTAGAAGTAACCGTGCAGGTATTTATAACGTATATATCGGATTCTCCATCAGGAGGAATTATATCATAACCGTATGAAGAGAGTTCCTTTGCCAGTTGTTCAGACTCATACTGATTTATCTTACATCCCAGGGTTATAAACGATACCTTTCTCATCCGTTTTTATCTTTGGGATCGAATCCTTCCAATAGTGCTAAAAGCAATTCTACTCTCGATACGATGCCGATCAATCTATCCTGTTCGTCTACCACGATAAGAGAATTAATCCCATTCTTTATGATCAGGTCTGCTGCATATAGAGCGGTATCATCTTCTTTAACCTTGATAACCCTTTTGGTTCTTAAAACATCTTTCAGTGGTTTAGACCTTATAGTTGTGAGATTTCTAACAAGGGTATTCGTATCGGGAATGAACGATGTCGATTGAAGCATCTCCAAGTATCCTGGTAAAGATGCGCTCATTATATCTTTCGCACTGATGAAACCCACAACTCGATTATCGTCATCCACTATGGGTACACCTTCTCGTTTATGATGGGCACAAGTCTCCACAACTCTTTCCAACGTATCATTGAGCCCCACCGAGGTAACATCTCTTGTCATTATCTCCCTTACTTTCATAATACTTACCCCCTTAATGTAATCTTTCTATTTCTATGTTTTTCAATTCTTCCTTTATCTCTTCTATATCGACTTTTACCTCCTTCTCGACGGATAACGCATTCCTCATAGCACTTGCCATACCGAGTTTTGCCACCTCCAACCAATCTCTGTTGTCTGTATAAAGACTGTACACAACTCCCGTAACATATGCATCTCCTGTTCCCAGAAGGTTCGCCGTAGCCATTCTTAAACGCGGCTTGAAAAACCAGATGCCATCACCGGTAGCCACTACATCGTTGGTTAGTTCGTGAGAGATGACTGCAAGTTTTACACCCTTTTTCCTTATTTCTAAGGCAGAATCCACGTAATCTTGAAGGGAATCCAGCTCGTGCCCCAACAGAATCCTCTTTCCTCTCATATCGGGTTTTACCACATCTGGAGGTACCTCTAAAGCATACGATAGAAGATCATCTTTGGCGTTGATGATCGTCAAAACGTTTTTCTCTTTTGCAAGAAGTACGAGTTGTTTATATATATCTTTTTCCACTCCAGGTGGTATACTGCCGGAGATCACACATATTTTTGCATGACCCAACATCTGTGTATACCGCTTCATAAATCTGTCCATATTATCCTTCAAGATTTGAGGACCGATCGTGTTTATCTCCGTGATGGTCTGATTTACCTCATCTATTAAAGTGATGTTTTCTCTACTTTCTCCGTTAACGTAAGTGAAGTTAGTGGTAATATTTTTGTGCTCCCTTCTGAGTTCTTCCTCTATCGTCCTTCCGATATATCCTCCCAAAAAACCCATGGCCACACTCGGTATGCCGAGATCATCGAGCATTATCGAAACGTTTATCCCCTTTCCCCCTGGAGATATCAATGATTTCTCCTGACTATCGAGCCTATGAAACTCATTTATCCGAAAATTTTTCAAAACTATTTCTCTATCGAGTGCAGGGTTAAGAGTAACCGTTAATACTTCCATATGTGATCCCTCCTTTCTCACCTCTTCAATTATAAGACAGTGAAGTATAATTTAGCAACTCTGTAGGAGGTATATCCTGGTGTGCATCGTTAGTGTAAGTGAAAATGTTGCTTGACTCAGGGGGTATCACGTCGGACTGTGACGAGCGTCCTTCCTGCACGCCGTTGATGTTAACAAACATGTTGCTCAACTTTCGCTATCTTTTTCAGTCCGATGGAACAGAGTTCCATTGCGGTATTCACCATCGGTAAACCGGACAGAACCGGAGTTCTATCCTTATCTTATAATGGAAGCGCCATTTTTCAAATATCCTTATTTGCAGAACCTTATCATTTCACCATTTAGTAATAGCCTTCAAAACAGCTCCCTTGAATGGCATTTCGCTTGTAATATTCCATGTTGCCATTTTTACTATTTATATAAGGAGTAGTTGCTATATCTACCTCTCTCGGAAATGCAATAGTGAGTTTTAATATAACCTCCTCTGGCAAGGATGGTTCATCTTTAGGAAGTTTGGGGATCATGGTATGTCCCGCAATGCGTTTATCCGTATCATTTATATTAATTTAGAGAGTCTCAATTGC
>WFSK01000247.1 GCA_015486095.1 Thermotogae bacterium | reverse complement strand
CTTTGAGAGTCATGTACTTACCTCCTTTTTTTATTGCAATGTCTTTTTAGAGGGCAAATACCACAAGTTGTTGAAGAAGAGAACGAGATTTGCTCTATGGAGATCTTACCCTTACTCTGCCAGTAATTCAAAGCTATTCTCACTACTTCCTTAGATAGCCCTGTTTTTCGTGCTATTCTTCCCACAGTAGTGATCTTTTCTTTCTCAACAACGTTTAGTATTTCTTGAAACATGTAATTCTCCTCTTTCTTAAACTAACCTAACTTTATTATATTTATCTAATAATATCATAAAAATCGATCTCTGTCAAGAGAAAATACTGCCCAATTATGTCGAGTAATGAGGTATATAGGGAGAGAAAATGCGGTATAATCGTTAAATGATATATAAAATCATCATAATAAGGGAGGAAAATGTATGTACGAATGGATCAAGATAAAAGATATAAGTGAGCATGAAGGAGAAAAGATCACCTTGAAAGGATGGTTGTATAACAAACGATCCAGTGGTAAGATCCATTTCCTTCAGGTTAGGGATGGCACAGGGTTCATACAATGCGTTATGGTGAAATCAAACGATAACGGTAATAAATTCGAGGAAGTCGATAAACTCAGACAAGAATCTACCGTGATCGTAAAGGGTTCGGTGAGAAAAGACAAACGTGCCCCATCTGGATACGAGGTAGAAGTCGAAGATGTGGATATTCTCTTCAATCCCTCTGAACCCTACCCCATATCCAAAAAATCTCACGGGGTAGATTTTTTGATGAAGCATCGGCATCTGTGGTTACGCTCGAGGCGTCAATTCCATATTATGAGAATAAGGAATGAAGTGATCAAGGCCATAAGAGATTACTTATACGATAAAGGCTTTTTATTGATAGATTCTCCCATCCTAACCGGTTCTATAGGGGAGAGCACGAGCACCCTCTTCCAATTAGATTACTTCGATCTGGGAAAGGCATATCTATCTCAGACAGGACAACTCTACTTAGAAGCTGCAGCCTTAGCCTATGGAAACGTCTTCTGTTTTGGACCAACCTTTCGTGCAGAGAAATCCAAAACCAGGAGACATCTGACCGAATTCTGGATGATAGAGGCGGAGATGGTGTTCTGCGATAGCGAATGTAATATGAGATTCCAGGAAGAATTGATATCCTACGTGATTCAGCGTATTATGGAAAGAAATACTGCAGATCTCGAGGCATTGGGTAGAGATACCACAGTGTTGGAAAATACGAAGGTCCCATTTTACAGGATTAGCTATGACGAAGCCATAACCCTCCTGCAAAAAAAATCCTTCGATATCAAGTGGGGAGATGATATAGGGGGAGATGAAGAAACGGCTATTTCCATAGAATTCGATAAACCCGTGATGGTTTATAATTACCCGAAGAAGGCAAAGGCATTTTACATGCAACCCCATCCCGAAAGAGAAGATGTCGTGTTGTGCGACGATATGCTTGCACCGGAGGGATACGGCGAGATAATAGGGGGATCCCAGAGGATAGATGATTTCGATACACTGCTGAAGTCCATTCGTGACAACGGTTTGTCGGAAGATGCATATCAATGGTACTTGGATCTGAGGAAGTGGGGCAGTGTGATACACAGTGGCTTCGGTTTGGGAATAGAGAGGACGACGGCATGGATCTGTGGTCTAGAACATATCAGAGAGGCGATCCCATTCGCCAGAACGATATACAGAATATATCCGTAATATCGAGGTATATATCCAGATTCTTGAAAAGAGATGTCAACAACGTAGTGGAAATAGTCAAGACCTGTCGTTGGGGTTACCCCGTAGTAGTAAAAACACTACCTTTCAGGAGTGATAACGGTGTTACACAACCATTTGCTAATCTCTTTTGGCTGATATGTCCACAGCTGGATAAATACATGTCCGCACTCGAAAACGAAGGCTGGATAAAACGCTTCGAAAAGATGATCGAGCAGGATTCTGATTTGAGGAAAAGAATGAAAAGTGCTCATATGAAAACCATCGAGATGAGACGAGATTTAGCAGAGAGGTATAGTTTGCAGTACTTTGCTTCAATCCTTGGAAAGCGGGGTATAGGAGGTATAACCGATTATACGAAATTGAAATGCCTTCACCTGCATGTGGCAAACTATCTTGGTGGAATAGATAATCCGATAGGAAAGATGGCACTCGATATGGTAGATAAAAAATGGGAGTGTAAGAAAAATATGATAAAGTGCATAAAGAAAGGAGGAATTTGAGATTTGATCCTGTACAATGCCCATATAGTTTCTCATAGCATAGAACTGGAAAGAGGATATGTAGAGATAGAAGAAGGCAAAATATCTCGTATTACAAAAGGTTTCCCGAATATCGTGGCCGGTACGGATATAGACTGCGAAGGAGCGTATATCTTTCCTGGTTTTGTGGATACTCATATCCATGGCGGTAACGGTGTAGACACCATGGATGCAGATGAAAAGGCATTCAAAATTTTGTGTGATTATGAGTATTCTCATGGTGTTACCACATTTTTCCCAACAACAGTGACTGCTTCGTTCGAAAGAACTATGAATGTCCTAAAAGTGCTGAAAGAACTGAAGGACAAAGAAGGCTTCGAGAATATCGGTGGCGTTCATTTAGAAGGTCCTTTCTTAGATCGAAAGAAGGTTGGGGCACAGAATCCCTCATTCGTTTCTTCTCTCGATGAAGACGAGTTGAGAAGATGGTTTTCTTTGAAAATCGTGAAATCCATAACTTACGCTCTTGCCGCTGATCCAGAAAATAGAATTCCCGTCCTGTGTGAAGAATACGGGGTAAAACCCTCGATAGGCCATTCGGACGCAACCTTTGAAGAATTCGAAAGATGTTATGCCCTGGGGGTAAGGCATCTAACGCATTTTTGTAACGGTATGTCGGGGCTGCATCACAGACACGTTGGCCTTGTCGGTGCTGGCCTTTTATATGATGACGTTTACGTGGAGATCATAGCAGATAGGGTACATCTAAACGATCAGATGTTGAGGCTAATAGCGAAAGTTAAAGAACCTTCCAGGGTGATCTTCATAACGGATGCCATCAGGGCTTCGGGTATGAAGGACGGAGAGTACGAATTGGGAGGCTTAAAGGTGAGAGTTGTAAAGGGAGAGGCACGTTTGAGCGATGGAACATTGGCTGGCAGTACATTGACTATGGAAAAGGCCGTGAGGAATTACAATGATGTAACGAAACTTCCTCTCAGAACATGCGTAGACGCTGCCACCTACAATCCTGCTGAATTCTATGGCCTTAAGAATATAGGGGATATAAGAGTGGGAATGCAAGCAGACCTGGTCATATGTGATGCTCAAACGTTGAAAGTATTGAAAACTATCAAGAGGGGGAACATTGTTTTTCAATGGATAGATGGTGTGCCATAGTTAATCCTAAAGCAGCTGCCTGGAAAAGCAAAAAAGAATGGCCTAAAATCTCGCGAGTACTTGATTCCAAAGGCATAGATTACGTTGCTCTTATTACACAGCACAAAGGCCATGGAATAGAGCTGACAAAGCAAGCGATAAAAAAGGGATTCGATTCCTTTATCGCAGTTGGAGGCGACGGTACGTTGAATGAAGTAGCAAATGCCGTAATGGATTATGCCTCAGACGTTGCAAAAGTAAGATTGGCAATGATCTCTGTAGGTACTGGTAACGATTGGGAGAAGACTATCGGTATACCAAATGATTACACCAGGGCGTGTGATCTCATAAAGGAGGGAAAGGTCTTGACTCAGGATGTTGGAATAGTGAAGTATTATGAAGGTACCGAAGTGAAAAAGAGATATTTCGTAAACGTCGCAGGAGTTGGTTTCGATGCAGTGGTAACGAAGAAGGCAAACGACATGTCAGATCGCCCTCGAGGAACATTTTCCTATCTCTTCTCCTTATTCCTTTGCCTCATGAAATACAAGAGTACACCGGTAGAAATAGGGATAGAGAACAATAAAGAAAAACATTTGATGTTCTCTATGGCGGTAGGAATTGGAAAATACAATGGTGGTGGAATGATGCAAGTCCCCCATGCAGTGATCGACGATGGCCTTTTGAGTGTCACACTTATAAATCACACTTCGAAATTCGATATCCTTAGGCACATAAAGATGTTGTACAATGGAACTGTAACTCAACATCCCAGGGTAGATACCTATAACACTCACTCATTGACACTGAAATCTCTGGAGGAGAACAGGCATATATACCTCGAAGTAGATGGCGAATTCCTGGGACACGATCCATTTGAATTTGGTATAATACCAAATAAATTGAATATTGTTGTGAAGTAATGTATAATGTGATAAAATATTTAAGACGAACATCTTTTGCTTCATTGATGAATAAGGAGGAGGATAACATGAAAAGGTTGCGTGTACTCGTGTTCGTAGCGTTACTTTTGATTTCATGCGCAGTATTTTCCCAGTACGAGTTAGTTATACTGCACACGAGTGACTTACATGGTCATATCTATCCTGTGAATTACGCTACGAATAAGTATTCTGAAGTTGGATTGGCGAAGATCGCTACTCTGATCTCCCAGGAGCGTGAAAAATATCCCGATGCCATTTTAGTAGACAGCGGTGATCTAATCCAGGGAAGCCCATTGGAGTATTACCATGCAAGGGTGGATAACAAACCAGTAGATCCTATGATCTTAGCGATGAATTACCTGAATTACGACTTTATGGCCATAGGTAACCATGAGTTCGATTATGGCTTATTTGTACTTAAAAAGGCTATTTCTGAGGCACAGTTTCCGGTAACCTCTGCTAATATCGTTAAAGCAGGAACTAACATCCCTTACTTTGGTAAACCCTATATCGTTAAGGTGCTTCCGAATGGTATAAAGGTTGGTATACTCGCTTTAACGACCAAGTACATACCTCATTGGGAAGATCCCAAAAACATAAAGGGATTGGCGTTCCTGGATCCCGTAGAGGTAGCAAAACGATATGTAAAGATCCTCAGAGATAAAGAAAAAGTCGATGTGGTTGTGGTGGCATATCATGGGGGGTTAGAAAGAGATCCGGTAACCGGTAAACCAACTGAAGAATTGACCGGGGAAAATCAAGGATATCAGATATGTGAAGAAGTTCCTGGAATAGATGTCTTACTTACGGGACATCAACACAGAGAGATATCTAATTGCTTTATCAACGGTGTTCTGGTTAGCCAACCTGGAAGCTGGGGCAGGTATCTGGGTGTAATAAAACTCGATATGGATAAGAAACATGGAAAATGGGTAGTAGCGAAGAAATCTGGGGAACTCCTGAGCGTTAAGGGTGTAAAAGCAGATGAGGCGATATTACATATAACGAGTAAATATGAGGAAACCGTTCAAAATTGGCTTGATAAACCAATAGGTGTTGCAGATGGAGACTTCTATATAACAGATCCCTTCAAGGCAAGGATGTTAGATAATCCTTTGATGGAATTCGTCAATAAAGTCGAAATGTATTACAGTGGGGCTAAGATCGCCTCTACCGCTCTTTTCAGCGATTCCATAAAAGGATGGAAGAAAGGTCCTATAACTCTAAGAGATATACTGGCAGTTTACATATATCCAAATACTCTTAAGGTTGTTAAGCTCAAAGGTAAGGATATAAAGGCTGCTCTTGAGAGAAGTGCCGAATACTTCACCTACAAAAACGGAAAAGTTGGTGTGAATAAAGCTTTTAAACCTTATTGCTACGATATGTGGGAGGGTATAAATTACGTAATAGATCCCACAAAGCCCGTGGGCAGTAGAGTTGTGAAGCTGAACGCGAATTTCGAACCTATGGATATGAACAAGGAATACGAAGTCGTCTTGAACAATTACAGGGCTGCAGGCGGTGGAGGATATCCCATGCTGGCAAATAAACCTGTTGTAAGAGAAGTTATGATGGAAGTATCAGAATTGATGGCAGATTACATCCTGAAGTTCAAACACATAAAGCCCACGGTGGATTTCAACTGGCGTGTCACGACGAAACCCTACGATACCTCGGATCATCTGTACTATCTGATCCTGCCCAACGATACCCTCTCTTGCATAGCAAAACGCATGAATACAACAGTAGAGGCTATTGCTAAGCTAAACAACATAAAGAATCCGAACCTCATATACGCTTGGCATGTATTGAAGATCTACTAAAGACCATACTTATAAAAGACCATAGAATAGGAGGCTGATCTCTCAGCCTCCTATTCATTTGTTTGAAATGATATGGCTTAAAAAGCTGGGCTATTTCAATTTTCTCCGTTGAAAATACCTGCTCACATCTCATTACCTGATACAGTCTGCAGAAGAACTTTACACTTGACAAATCTGATCCAATATAGTATAGTATTAAACGGTTAATTATTAAACTGTTCATGAATAAACTATTAGAGGTGAAGAATGAACGATAGAGAAGAAAAAACTGGAAGGATAATAGAAGAATTTTTCAAAGTAATTCCACGTTTTTTTAAGGACATACATCGTCCTCCGATCAAGAGGATCGGGTTGAATCGGAGCCAGCTGATCCTTCTATTCTTCTTAAAAGATGGAGAGGTATGTCTAAAGGATATCAGTAAAAAATCTTATATAAGCAAGGGAATGCTCTCCATAGCTGCCAACTCCCTCGCAAGAAGGGGATATATAGAACGAGTAGAAGACGATAAAGATAGGCGAAGAGATATACTCACGATAACCTCAAAAGGAAAGAAAATTCTGGAAGAATTCAGAGAGGGAATCAAACTGGAAGCAAGGGAAAAGTTCTCGGTGCTTAGCGATGAAGAGATGGAAACACTTCTTAAGGCGATAAGAATTCTCAAGAAGGTAAGCGAGAATATAAATAGAGGGAGATGATTTTTATGGAAGCGATAAGGGCTGAAGGGCTTACGAAACGCTTTAAAGATGTCCTCGCGGTGGATCACGTCAGTTTCACAGTAAAAGAAGGAGAGCTATTCGGTTTTCTCGGTCCTAACGGTGCGGGTAAATCTACCACGATAAGGATGCTCGCCACGTTGACCCTGCCAACGGAAGGTACCGCTTACGTGAATGGAAAGGATGTGATAAAAGAACCCAAGGAGGTGAGGAAAAGCATTGGATTGGTTTCGGAAAAGATGATCCTTTACGATAGACTCACCGCCTATGAGAATCTGAAACTGTTTGGTAATCTCTATCATATCCCATCCAAAGAGTTGGATAAAAAGATAGAAGAACTCCTTAAACTGGTGGATATGTGGAGATGGAAAGACCACAGGATCGATACTTTCTCCACGGGGATGAAACAAAGGGTAAACGTTATACGTGCTCTTCTCCACTCTCCCAAGATCTTATTCCTGGATGAACCTACCTTGGGATTAGACCCACAAACGACTCGTGCGATAAGAGAGTTCATATTAAAAGTAAATGATATGGGTACAACAGTTATCCTTACAACCCACATAATGACAGAGGCAGATGCCGTATGCCAAAGGATAGGAATAATAGACCATGGAAAGATAGTGGCACTGGATACTCCAAGGGATCTGAAAAAGAAGATAAAAAGCGAAGAATTAGAGATAGTTGAAATAGAGTTTGCCACCCTCTTCACAGATATGGTGAATATACTTCAAAATACGTCCGGTATAGAAAAGGTCATTCAGCTGGATGCGAATAATCTTCGTCTTCACCTCGAAAAAGACTTTGGCTTACAAGGCTTGATGAAGGTCGTGTCTCCCTGGAGCGATGGCATTAGGGCACTAAACACTATCGAACCCACCCTCGAAGATGTGTTCATAAAGTTGACGGGACACGAAATGAGAGATCAGGCGTCCAAAAAGGCAAAGAGAAACTTTATAGGAGCAGGAGCTCATAGATTTTAACAGGAGGTGGAGAAAGTGAACTTGATTAAGGAAGCCTTTCACATAGGCATAACAGATCTGAAATACTTCTTCCGATCCAAGATGGCACTCGTGTCTTTCATAGTAATGCCGATATTCATGATGTTAATGATGGGATATATCTTTCCCACT
>WFSK01000246.1 GCA_015486095.1 Thermotogae bacterium | reverse complement strand
GAAAAGGCTTTGTAAGGCAAGGCAAGGAGTCTATGTGGCAATGTATTCTTTTACGGATTACAGAATAGCGAATATCCTACGGATTCTTCTTTCTCGAGGCATAGACGTAAAGATTCTTCTCGATGAGGATTGGAACACACAGAACGAATACAGCATATATTATAGGCTCGATAAGGGAGATCCACTTTTCAAACATATCAGACTCGATGGCAACAGGATAGGATTGCTACACGATAAAGTGATGATAATAGACCCAAAGGGATCAAAACCTATCGTTATTACTGGTTCATATAATTACACGAAATCGGCGAATTATAGAAATGATGAGAATGCAGTCTTTATATATTCTAAGGCCGTTGCAAATGTGTATTATCGAGAATTCTTGGAATTGTGGAAGAAGGGGAAGAGTGGGAAATGAGGCGATTCAAATTAGAAATAGTTCAATTAAAACCTATCTTGGGCATGGTGAATGAAAATTTCGAGCAGATATTAAGGGAAATAGATAGTGGAATCAAGTTGGGGGCAGACCTCATTTGTTTTCCGGATACCGCTCTCAGTGGCTGGAATCTCTCATCTTTATTAAAAGAAACTTCGATTGACAGGGGTTCTGAAAAGTGGGAGGTTTTGAAGTCGAGGAGCAAGAGGATATCTGTAGTGGTGGGCTTTCTGGAGAGGGAGGGTAACAATTATTTTAAATCTGTATCTTATTTGGAAGATGGTAAGGTGTTATCGACGCAAAGATATCCCTTCGTAGGCTCGGATAATAATACCGCGAGAGAAAGCAAGGAGTTTCATACGAAATTTGGGAATGTTATGCTGATAAGCTTCTCAGCGCTGATGAATCCAAAGGCTGTTTTTACCACTCAAGAAGATATAGATATCCTTATAGTTCCTTCTGCAGTGTATGCCGAAGGTGTGGACGAAATGGGAACACATATCTCTTCGATCGAGGATTTCGAGCTCATATGTAAAGCGGCTTCAATAAGATTTCATTCCACTGTTATTGCTGTAAACAGAGTTGGTTTTGAGGATGGTTATGGGTTTTTTGGAGCATCTAAGGTGATAGATCCTTGGGGAAAGGTTGTCTATTCCTTGCCGAGATTCGTACAAAAACGTGTTCTTTTACACATGGATCTCGATACCTACACCCTTAGAGTAGAACCGTCATGAAAGAGTTGTCTGGAGGTAAGAGCCTTGGAAGCTGTTAAAGAGATACTCATAAATTTCATATCAGATGAAGTTCGGAAATTCGGGTTTAAGAAGGCGATAATCGGCTTATCCGGTGGTGTAGATTCCTCTGTTGGTGCTTATTTAGCCGTTGAAGCACTTGGAGTAGAAAATGTTGTAGGTGTTATGATGCCTTACAAGACAAGCAATCCGACGAGTTTGGAAGATGCAAGATTGGTGGCGAAAAATCTGGGTATAAAAACGGTTCTGATCGATATATCCCCGATCGTAGATACATATTTGAACTTAGAGAAGGATGAAGATAAGATAAGACGTGGTAACTTCACAGCGAGAATTAGGATGGCTGTTTTGTATGATATATCTTATAAAGAGAAAGGATTGATCATAGGAACTGGAAATAAAACAGAGCTTCTGCTTGGATATACGACGTTGTACGGGGATTCAGCGTGTGCTATAAACCCTCTTGGAGACCTATACAAGACCCAGGTGTGGCGATTGGCAAAATCACTGGGTGTTCCGAAGCGAATAATAGAAAAGCCCCCGAGTGCCGATCTTTGGATAGGACAAACCGACGAGGATGAATTGGGAGTGAATTATATTCTTGCAGATAAGATACTTTACAGTTTATTTGAATTAGATTTGACCCCCGAAGAACTGATATTGCGTGGCTATGAAGCGGATATCGTTTACAAAATAGTAGATACCATCAGAAGGACTCAATTCAAGAGAGTAGAACCTATAATTGCAAAAGTTAGCACGGTAACTATAGGAAAGGAGTTATCGTTTCCAAGAGATTGGGGAGTTTGATGTTCAAATTAGTTGCTATAGATTTGGATGGTACTTTGTTGAGTGATTCGTTAACCGTATCCAGAGCGAATGTAGATTCTCTTAGGTATTTAGAGGACAAAGGGTTCATACTCGTTTTCGCGAGTGGAAGGATGATAGAATCCGTTAAAAAAGTGGTACAGCCCTTAGGTGTAAAAAGATACTATATCATTGCATATAACGGTGCTGTTGTGGTAACCCCAGAGGGCGAAAAGATATTAGACCTCAGGATAAGTTCTTCTATTGCCAGGGATATTATCTTATTCCTTCGAGAAAAGGGATTACATGCTCAGGCTTATGTAAACGAACATCTGTATGTAGAAGAGGAAGACGAGTATTCTAGGGCATACAGCCATCATGCCAAGGTTGAATATATAAAGTGTGATGATCTGATCGATGTGATCTCTGCAGATGATCCCAATAAGATTCTCGCATTTCATGAAGGAAAAATCCTGGAAAGGATAAGGGTAGAAGCAGAGAGGAACTTTGGAGAGTGTGTGAGGATAGTTAAATCTTTTCCCACATATCTTGATTTTGTTAACAAGAATGCATTAAAATCTAGGGGTATAGAACTGATAGCAAACAGATATGGTATAAATAGAAAATCTGTTCTTGCCATAGGTGATAATTACAACGATATAGAAATGCTCAATTGGGCTGGAATGGGAATAGCAATGGCAAACTCACCTGAAGAAGTTAAATCTGCCGCGGATTGGGTTACTTCTTCTAATAACGACGATGGATTTGCATTTGCTATAAGAAAAGTGTTTCAGCATTAACAGACTTTTTATTATTCCATATCGACCTCGACTATACCTTTCAGTGATACCGTCATATCTTCACCCAAAAATGAGATCTTCATCCTAACATCGTTTTCATCGGTGGTGTAATCCTTTAGAGTAACCTTATAAAAGTTCTTTTTGTCTGTAAAAGGAGACAGTATCTTCAAAAGTCCTTTAAAGGATTTAACCTTAGACGCCTTTGGGAAAGCTCCATTCTCTTCCTTGTACTTCTCTAATGCGTTCACTATATAACTCATCTGAACTTTAACTGCATATAACTTCACTTCTTCTTTATCCAGAATATGAGCAACGAGGTTAAACTCATCATCTAATGAACCTATCTTCCAGCCCTGCCATTCCCTAACCAGTTTGTAGATCAAAGGCCAGCTTTCATCGGTGTGGTATATTGTTTCAACCGTTATTTCATTCTCCTGTACATCGAGTATCCTACAAATGAAGACCTGAGGTAGATCGGATTCCTTTATCACATCGCCTATATTTGAGTAGACCCCACCGAATGTATCTTTATAACTTATGGAGTGAAGAGACAAGAATCGCTGTTCATCATGATTTTGTAAAGAATACAAATAGTTAGAAAATACATACTTCACAATATCCTCTGGAGTATTCTGGGATATAGGTTTAGTAACGTCGGTTGATTTCACCATAAAATAGGGTTCTCTTTTCTTATTATCTTCTGGTATCAACAATCTCATCCCCACCTTTAATGCCCTTGGATTTCTTATTATATCCTTATTTGCTTCATATATATATTTCCATTTAGAATAGCTACCATAAACTTTATATGCGATCTTTGCTAACGAATCTCCTTCTCGCACCACGTAAAAGGAGGATAGTACTATAAGAGAAAACAAAAATAAAAAGATGCTTATCGAAATGCAAATTCTTATGCTTGCCATCGAAGTCATTATATCATGTTGTGAGTATAGTGCAAAATTGTGATAAAATACTAAAGAAGTCTAATAAGAAGGTGTTCTTTTTTGAAATACGATCGGGTTAAGATAGCGGCGAACAGCTATTTATTTGTTGAAGGTTCTGAGCCAGATTATTTTTATATAGTCGAAAAGGGAGAAGTGGTATTGGAAAGTAAGTCTCGACTCATACACATTAAATGTGGACCTGGTATGCTCTTTGGAGAAGTTTCTATTTTGAGTAACGAGAAGAGATTTAGCAGTGCTTATACTACAACTGATACGACATTGATCAGGATTCATAAAAATAAGATCAGATCTGTTTTTATGGAAAATAGAAACCTTCGTTTGAGCATTTTGAAAAACATTGCGAGATATCTTCAGGATGTAGACGAGAAATTCGCTGTTCTCTATTCGCCAAGTGAACAAGAGAACGAAAGCTTCTTCATGGAAATGATCAAATACAATGTGGAAAGGGGAGATCTGAAAACTGCTCGTAGAATATACAATAAGGTAAAAGATGCTCTACCCCTTTTTAATAATTTTGATGAAACGGCTATGATCTTAAAAGTCCTGAAACCCGATTCTGTGAGTTTAGCCGCAGCACCGGATTCTTTGTATAAATTCGCTTATAAAGCAATGGTTATTGAAAACGATCCCCGAAAGGGAATGAATTGTTTCGATCTATTCTGTAATCTTTACCCAAAAGATGAAAATACTCCAAATGCCTTATTAAACGCTGCAAAATGTGCATTAACCATCAATGATTTCCAAAAGGAGTTATCCTATCTTAAGAGATTAATAGATGATTACCCCGATCATAAAACATTTCCTGAAGCAGTTTATCTCTTACATTCTCTCATACCAGAAGAGAAAGAAACGTTAAAAGCACTTCGTGAATCTGTTAGGAATAAATTCCCTTCATCACCATTTTTAAAGAAAATAGAAAAATTAGATGAGTAATTATATCTTCAGGCTGGGGTGGAAGGATTCGAACCTTCGCATCACGGCACCAAAAGCCGTTGCCTTACCGCTTGGCTACACCCCAATCAAAATGTTATCCATCTCCGCTTGATAAATCGTTTTTTCCTCT
>WFSK01000245.1 GCA_015486095.1 Thermotogae bacterium | reverse complement strand
CTGCAGTAATAGTATTTGTTCTCTTTTTAATATATTTTCTCGTTAATAACATCCGAGCAAAGCACGGTTTCAAAAAGGAGTTAGAGAATACGAGAAAAGAGCTTGTTCGGGAAAGGTCAAATAGCGAAAAGTTGCATTTAGTATATAACTTGCTTCAGCTGGCCCTTAGTTCATCTTCAGAAGATGAAGTTCTTACGAATACTTTGGAAACTGCCCTAAAGGTCATTCCTGCTGCTGAAAGAGGTTCTATAATTATGAAAGATGCTGATGGGAAATACTCATTCAAGAAATTCAAAGGATATGGGAATTCTTTAAAGAAGGTTAAATTCACCCAGAGGCAGCTTTTAGGAGTAAGAGATAAAACCGTGATCTTAACTGATTTAGAGGAGATGGATAGGCATTTACTAACTCCTGAGCAATTCAAATTCATAGATCAAGCGGGTGGATTTGAGATGACATCGATTATTATTGCTCCGATACGCACAAATGCAGAATCCTTTGGACAGATAAGTCTGGAGAGCAAGAAAAAGTGGCAGTTTACAAAAGAGGATAAATATTTTCTTTCATTGATCGCCGATATCACTGCTAATTTTATCGAGCGTTCCGAACTATATGGAAAGATAGAAGACGTTAAAAAGGAGGGGATGCTTCTAAAGGAGAGATTCGAGTATATAAGGGAGAAATTTGAACAGATAAATGAAAAGATGCTATATAGGATGAAAGGCTTCGAGAGCACGATGGCATCCATTAACAATATCAGAGTAAGGAGTGAGAAGGATGAGATGGGGCTGAGAAAGATTTTATCGAGCCTCTTTCTCGAAATCGGATTCGTAAAGGACATCTGTTTGTTGGAATATTCTGATAATGGATGGCTTATTTCCTTTAATTCCTCTACATCGGGATATACAAATGCACCTGCGGATATCCCAGAATCTGTAGATATCGAAACGATGAAGGGAATAATAGAAAAAAGAATAAGGGAAGTTCCTCCTACCCTTTATTCCGATATTTTCCTCCAACTCTTGCCACTCTCGAAGACTGTGGTTCGCATTTCTTTAAAAGAATCGAACAAAGCGATATATATGAATATGTTGGAACCTCTCTTGCTCTTTACAGATTCCATTCTTATGGCGGCAAGAACTATCTCTCAAAGGAAAAGACAATATGTTCAGGGTTTGAAGAACGTATCTTATATGATAGATGCTGTGGATGGCTATCCTAAAGGCAACAGTGAATTAGTGGCAGATTACGCCGTTAGATTGGCGCAGAAGATGGGAATGGAAGAAAATAGAATAGATACTCTGTATTTTGCTTCCTATGTACATGATATAGGAAAGCTATTAGTAGATCAAAAGATACTCCAAAAGCCTTCTAAATTAACGGATGAGGAATTCGCTGAAGTGAAGTTACATCCTGTTTATGGAGAAAGGATTCTGGAGGGTATTTCTCCAGATGCAGCGAAGATAGTTAGGCACCACCATGAGAGGTATGATGGTAGTGGGTATCCAGATGGATACAAAGGAAATAAGATCCCTCTGGAATCTCGGATACTCTTTCTGGTAGTCTCCTATTTTGCGATGAAGAATGATAGACCTTATAGGAAAGCGATGACAAAGAGAAAATGTTTGGGTGAAGTATATAAAGGTAGGGGCAAGGAGTGGGATCCAGAAGTTGTAGATGTATTTTTGAACGAGATCATCAGGGATGAGGACTGATGTTTTCATTCGAATTGTTGATGCTCGAACAGAAATTTATAGATATACAAAGCATATTCAAATATTACTCATCTTATCCAACTAAATCAGCAACGCGTATAGTATACTACACTACCACCTATAATCCAACACCAACGTTTTATACAAAATCGTATATAATGGATTTGATAGTGCTTTTAGCCAACAAATATAATGTTGACTCCGGCCTCATAAAGGCAATAGTAAAGGTAGAATCGGACTTTTCACCGTTTTCCGTGTCTAAAAAAGGTGCCTTAGGATTGATGCAATTGATGCCCGATGTTTGCAAGGATTGGATAAAAGGTGGGGATTATTTCGATCCAGTGGCTAACTTAGAAGGAGGTATTAGATACTTCAAGTATCTCTTAAACAAATTTCATGGTGATATAAGATCCGCTCTCATGGCATATAACGCCGGTGTAAAAGTGGTAGAGACAAAAAGAGCGAGTATTGAGGTATCCAGGTATGCCGATACCATTTTAAGGGTATGGAAGGATAAATACGGAGGAAAGAAATAATGGCGAAGAAGAGAAAGAAAGGGAAGATAATATTCTGGATCTTCTTCTTCCTTTTCTTGTTTTTGATATGGATGTATCTCGATTTCGAGTTCCAGAAGATCGATTATGCTGGGGGTAAACCCTTAAAGGATTGGCGCAGTTTTGTGAGTTACTTTCTTTCCAAGCTACCTTACTTCAAGGAAAGGGTTAAATATACTCCTAAATACATTCTTCCTCTTACTCGACAATACGAGTTGGAGATGCAAAGGCTCAATGCCTACTTTTCTGCTTTAGAGGAAGGAATAAGAACAAAAGAAAAAGAATTATCAGAGAAGGAGAACTGTCTCTTATACACAT
>WFSK01000244.1 GCA_015486095.1 Thermotogae bacterium | reverse complement strand
CTGCCATTAAAGCAGCCCCATAACAAGATGCATCGAAATCTTCTTTTAAAAGGGTTATATTTCCATTCAAGAAAGAAAAGATAACTTCCCTTATAACCGAATTCTTGGCTACGCCGCCAAGGATAATTACAGATGGATTCGAGAGTTTCGTAAGTCTTTCAACAGTTTTCCAGGCATCGACTAATACGAAGGATACCCCTTCAAGGATCGCCCGTGCGATATCCGACCGGGTGTTACCGATCCCAAGGTTAATGAGATGTCCTTCTACGTTTGATTTCATTATCGGTGTTCTTTCTGGAGTCACGTATGGTAGGAAAGTAACACCATTTGCCCCTACTTCAGATTTCAAGGCATAATTCGTCAGATCATCGTATCCCTTGAATCCAAAGGTTTTATTCGCCCAATCAACGGCAAGTCCTAAATTTTGAACCGCACCCATTATATGAAATCCATCGACATGTAAGAAGTTATGAATGCTTCTGTTGATGATGGGCTTTTCAACTGGGACAACGATCTGTCCACCTGTGCTCATTGATAGCATAACCTCTCCAACGTCTGTAACCCCTACTCCAAATGCAGCAGCTTCCTGATCTCCTGCACCATAAATCACAGGAATTCCTTCCTTCATACCCAGGATTTCTGCAACATCCTTCTTCAAGTATCCTCTTACTTCAAGCGATTCATGAACATGAGGAAGAATAGAAGTAGATATACGGAGTTCATTTAACAATTCTTTATACCAATCATTTTCAGTTATGTCGTACATAAGAGTTGCCGAAGCATCTGTTCTCTCTGTGTCGAAGTTTCCTGTTAACCACCCTCCTATGAAGTCCTTTGAGAGACACAATCTATGATTATCCTCGTTGATGTTTTCATTCCTCAGCATATATAAGAGTTTCACAAGGGTAAATGATCTCGAAGGTAAACTTCCACATCTCGTCAATATCTTTTCGGAAAAATATCTTTTTAAAAACTTTTCCTCTTTTTCACCCCTCGCATCTGCCCAGACTATGGCTTTTTTCAAGGGCTCTCCTTCTCTATTTATCAGGATCAACGTGTGCATCTGCCCAGATATTCCTATCCCCTTGACTTGTGATAGGTTACATTTCTTAGAAAGTTCTATGATCTCTTTTATCCATCTTTTGGGATCTATCTCAACTTCACCCTTTTCCCCGAATTCAGGCAGAACCTTACTGTCAACCTTTTGAACAATATTCCCATTTTCGTCTAATAAAAGCTCTTTTATCTTAGTAGTCCCTACATCTATTCCCAAAAGCATTCCATTACTTCCTTTTTGCTTAATACAAGAAATTTCCTCATAATAATACAAATCACCAAAAGTATTGTACACCCATGATTCTTCTCTTTCAATCTAAAAGGGCTCTATGTCAAACTGTGTTGATGAAAAGCTAAACAAGACTTTTCTCTCCTTCAACGATTCGGTAGGAGTTTGCTGTGGTATCTCGATGTGCATCGAGATATGTCCCCTAACGAACACTCGATGCGGTCCGATGCAAAACCAACCGAATAGAGCATAGGATGCGCTCACACCTACGATGCATACCAAGATTCGCTTCCTTGCTTTACATCTCTATATTTTACACAGTTACATCATAATATGTGTGTTGACAGTTATAGAGGGAAGTATTATAATCTTTTTGGGTCAGAATTATGGACCCTAATACAAATGGAAGGGAGCGAAGAGTATGTGGCGTAGATTTTTGATCGTAGCGGTATTGATTACCGCAGTGAGTGTGTTTATATCTATTCCAACATTTGCTGTTCCCAGTGGTACTCTTGAGATCAACAGCTGGTGGACAGCAGGTGGTGAGGCAGAGGGATTAAAGGCCTTGATCGATCTGTTCCATAAGAAGTATCCCAATGTAAAAGTCATCAACGCTACCATTGCTGGTGGAGCAGGTACTAATGCAAAAGCTGTTTTTAAGACACGAATGCTTGGTGGAAACCCACCGGATACCTTTCAGGTACATGCAGGACATGAATTGATCGACACCTGGGTAATACCCGGATATATGCAGCCGTTGACGAATCTTTACAAATCCGAAGGTTGGACTAAGGTCATGCCTAAGGGTATCCTCGACATAGTCTCTTATAAAGGAGACTATTGGTCTGTTCCGGTAAACATTCATAGGGCTAACGTGCTGTGGTATAACAAGAGTGTCTTCAAGAAATACAAAATTAAACCTCCCAGAACGTTTAATGAATTCTTTGCGGCATGTAAAAAGTTGAGTTCAGAGGGCATCGTTCCTTTTGTTATGGGGACAAAAGACGGTTGGGAAGCAGGACATGTCTTTGAGACGATCTTAATCGGAAAACTCGGTGCACACGATTACAAAGGCTTGTGGACAGGAGAAACGAAGTGGTCAGATCCAAGAGTCACAGATGCATTAGAAACGCTTAAGGCAATAATTCCTTACATCAATACAGATCATTCAGCTCTCACCTGGGATGAGGCTGGACAATATTTACTCAAGGGAAAAGGTGCCATGATGATCATGGGAGATTGGACGAACGGTTGGTTCATGTCAGTAGGATTTAAAGACTACGGTTGGGCACCTACTCCAGATACTGGGGGTGTTTTCGATGCCCTCTCCGATAGCTTTGCCTTGCCTAAGGGTTGCAAACACCCAGAAAATGTTATAGCCTGGCTTAAGGTCCTTGGTTCCAAACAGGGACAACATGACTTCAACAAACTCAAGGGTTCTATACCTGCAAGAACGGATGTTGACATCAGCGATTACAATGATTATCTAAAATCTGCCGCAGCCGATTGGAAAAAGGATGTTATTGTCCCCAGTGTAATCCATGGAGCGGCGGCCTGTGAAGGTTGGGCAACAGAATACAAAGATGCTATAAATCTATTCATATCGAGGCCAGACGTTTCCTACACACAAAAGGCATTGATACAAGCTGCTAAGGAATATCTTGGAAGTTAATGAACTTGATGTACTCTTTCAGGGACACGGGAAAAAAACCGTGCCCCTGAAATTATGTTTATATAAGGGGAAAAGCAAGATATGCACAGATTAAAAGGAGATCGATTGGCCTCTATTTTATTTATAACCCCTTCGATAGTAGCCGTGATCGTTTTCGTTTATATCTTTATCGGTTGGACAGGTTTCATATCCTTTACCAAGTGGAATAATGTCCTCCCAAATTACACCCTTGTTGGATTTCGCAATTACAAAAACCTATTCGCCAACATGCGTTTTCAGATAGATATTCATAATACCATCGTTTTCACCATAGTATTTGTGAGTTCATGCCTGCTGATAGGTTTGCTCTTGGCCTTTTTGATCGATCGTAACATCAAAGGCGAATTTTTCTTCCGCAATATATTTTTATTCCCTATGGCTATTTCATTCGTAGTAACTGGGGTAGTGTGGCATTGGCTTCTAAATCCCGGGAGTATACAATTGGGCAGCATAGGGATCAACCAATTACTCGATAAAATAGGTTTAGGTTTCCTAAAAACTGGTTGGTACACCGATCCCAAAATAGGGATCATAGCCGTAGCCATCGCAGCTGTTTGGCAATTCTCTGGTTATACTATGGCTCTATATCTCGCTGGATTAAGAAGTATACCGATGGAACTTCGAGAGGCAGCTGCGATAGATGGGGCTAACCAATTTCAGATATTTCGTTACATCATTCTTCCCTTTCTCAGGCCCATTACATTTGGAGCCATAATCATTTTGGGGCATATTTCTCTTAAGATATTCGATCTCGTTGTAGCTATGACAGGTCCTGGGCCAGGCTTCTCTACCGATGTCCCCGCCCTGTTCATGTATGATACGACCTTTAGAGGAAATCACTTCTCTCAGGGTGCGAGTATTGCGATCATACTATTGTTAATGGTATCTTTATTGATCATCCCTTACCTTATATATACTTCACGTAAAGAGGCTCGAACATGAAGATACGCGTATCTCGTGTTATTATCTACGCTATCCTGATCTCGTTTGCCATCCTTTATATCATCCCAATATACGTCATGGTAGTTACCGCAATGAAGAGCTTTTCTGAAGTAAGCTTGAGTACTATGTGGAAACCACCTTCTGGGTTTAATTTCGAGAGTTTCAGGACAGCCTGGCTGGGTAGCACAAAGGAGGGCTTTCGTGGGCTTTCAGGAAGCTTCTTTAACAGTGTGCTCCTCGTTTTACCTGCAGTTACGATCTCTGCTTTACTCGGTTCTATGAACGGTTATGTCTTAACCAAATGGCGATTTCGCGGTTCAGATATCCTCTTTCCAATAATCTTATTTGGTATGTTCATTCCCTATCAGAGTATTCTTATTCCATTGGTACGTACCCTGCAGAAGATACACCTTTACGGTTCGATCCCTGGCTTGATCTTCGTTCATGTAGTTTATGGAATACCTATAACTACCTTGATCTTTCGAAATTATTACATAACTATTCCTACAGATCTGGTAGAAGCTTCGAAGATCGATGGAGCCAATTTTTTCGATGTATACAGGTGGGTGATCTTTCCCCTATCTACGCCTGGTTTTGCAGTGGCTATGATCTGGCAATTCACATCTATATGGAATGATTTTCTTTTTGGATTGATCGTGACACCCAATCCGGAATCTCAGCCGATCACAGTAGCATTGAATAATCTGGCAGGAAGTTATATAGTCCAATGGAATGTTCAAATAGCAGGGGCTTTGCTTACAGCTCTACCCACACTGCTGGTTTATATATTTCTTGGGAGATTCTTCCTAAGGGGTCTGTTAGCAGGTTCCTTGAAAGGATGATGTTGTAATTAGCAACCTGTGATGTCCTGCTTTAGAAATCTCTTCATCCTTTCAGAACCAAAAACGAGGAGAAAATCTCGCACCTTTTCAAGGTTCGGGCTTCCTGCTCTTGCACCTATTTTTTCACATTTGATCGCAGCAACTGCCGTAGCGAATTCACTGGTTATCTCTATTGGCCACTCCTTAAGGATACCATAGATAAAAGCGCCATGGAAGACATCCCCACAACCTGTGGTATCTACCACAGGTACATCAAAAGCTGGCTGGAAAAACCTCTTTTTTCTCGTTACCGTTAAAGAACCTCTCTCTCCCTGAGTAACAACCACTACTTGAGGACCCTTTTCGAGAAAAAACTCAGCCGCCTTTTCCACATTAATGGCACCACTGAATCCGAGGGCAAATTCTTCCGGAACGATCAAAAAGTCGATCAATCTTATCAAGGGAAGAAGCTCCTTCTTCCCCGGAGTTTCTGCATCGAGAACAGTCTTTATACCTTCTTCTTTTGCCCAAGCAGCAGATAAAAGTGCCGCTTCTACATCGTACTCGTCCAAATGGAGAACGCGACAAGAAGTGATGAGATCTTTCGATAACTCTTCTTTCCTAAGTCTGGAAACCATCTGGTCTGTCCACCAGATCGTACGACTGCCTTTTTTCTCTTCCACAACGATAAAGGCTATGTAAGGACCCGCATCTTTTTCCTTGATTATACCTTCTGTGTCTACCCCTTCTCGAACAAACTCATCGATGACAAAGTGTGAAAACATATCATCTCCCAATTTTCCCACAAAACTAACCCTTGCTCCAAGCCTGGCCAGAGTTACCAATGCAGTAGCTACCGGTCCTCCTCCTTGCTGTATAAACTTTATCATCTTATTCTTCGTGTTCGATCTTGGAAAAGAAGGGACAAACCCTAAAAGATCGATAGAGCAGTTTCCGATCCCGATCACATCAAATCTCTTGTTCATTTCCCCTGTATGGCTCTCAACAACGGATAACCTTTCTCACCTAAGGATCTCGCATATTTCTTTAATTCTGGGACCTCAACGATATTATGATGAGCAGCCTCTACAGCGAGTTTAATGGCATCGATACCCGCCTTGATCCCATCTGGATGATGATAAACCGACGTTCCCGCCAGAAACATTTTACCTTCGGCACCAAGGGTTTTTATGTTATATCCAATATTGTGTGCTCCGAGCCCTCCAGCGATCACGAGAGTCATGCCATTATTCCCTTCGAGTCCTTCTTCTCTTAATCTCCGTATGATCGCTCCTTTCTCAACATCGGTAGGCCTGATGTAACCTCTAATTGCTGGTAATTGCATAAACGCTACCCCCTCAAGTGCTGCGAGTAGATATACCACTCTTGGATCTTCGCCAAAAGAATAATTGGGATCACCGCAGTATTTATTCATTCCAGCAGTATGAGCATAGATCGGAACCCTATATCTATTCCCCATCTCATATATCTTCCTTATGATTTCGAAATCACCAGAGAAATGAGGAGAAAACATCAGGGCATTTGCTCCATTATCAACTGCGATCTTGGCATATTCGAGTATATCAAAAGGATTCGCAGTGATATGAGGGGCAAATAACATTCTTTTTTTACCCTGCTTCGGTTCAGGTGAAAGGTCAAATCCATTTTCTTCCAGCATCTTAACCGTATGAGAAACATATTTTGCCAGTTCTTCTTTCGTAAGGTGTAGATTTTCATCGGATTTAACGAACAGAGCACCAGATATCGCTGCTTCAGTTACACTCTTGGCAAAGAGATCGGCAGGCAACCATTTTGGCTTAACGATGGTCCCTACGATGGGTGTATCCCAATCTATTCCAAGGTATTCCCTTATTCTTTTGTGAGACCAGATCTGACCCAAAAATTTGGCTTTGAATTCCGGTGGGAACCTGTAATCCACAATTCTGGCAGTGAAATCTGCAAATCCGTTGAAAGGTTCACTTTGAGTTGCCATCCTCAGCTGGGCTAAAGGAACTTCATTTGGCAGTTTATCAAAGAATTCAAGAGGAGTGGATATAGTTACCATTGCCGATTCTAATCCTTCCTCAGGATTCAATCCAAGGAGTTTAACCTCCTTAAGATATGACATGTGTTTCTTGTATTCCAAAGGTTCTTCTCCAGGCCCAGGCCAATTCTCCGTTGTACCGTGGATCAATATTTTGGAAATGGCATCTTCAATTCCCTTGAAATTATTCCCTTCATCTTTTGATTTAGCGATCAGATAGTAGGTAGTATCTACTGCTTTACCCCTATATGTCCTTCCCTTGTTGACGCTATCAAGGATTCGCTTTTCGATCATTTCTTCTTTTAAAAAGGATTGCCCGATGTATGGATGCTCGTTTAACATGTGAAGTAATTCTCCTGTACCAAGATATCCTTTCATTCCTTCTCCTCCTCTCGCTATGCCATTCATAAGTCAGATCCTTAGAACCTCAATTCTTCTTGTATAGATTGCTAAAGGTATTGTACACCTATGATTCTTCTTTTTCAATCTAAAAGGACTCTATGTCAAGCTGTATTGATGAAGATCTAAGCAAGACTTTTCTCTCCTTCAACAATTCGGTAGGAGATATATCTCGATGTGCATCGTTAGTGTGAACGAACACGCTGCTTGCTTCTATCGGTAGCATATTGGTCAGCATCGAGCATTCTTCCTTGAATGCCGATGCACTCAAAACATCCTGTTTCTCGCCAATATGCTACCTTCCTCCATCTTTGCAACCGTTCACAACGCTCGCACATCGAGATATGTCCCCTACTGAACACTCGATGCGGTCCGATGCAAAACTAACCGAATCAAGCATAAAATACGCTCACACCTGCCTCGAAACAACGGTACACTTCTGTCCCAATCACTCCATCAACTTTTTTATTATACAACCTCGAATCTTGACATTTCAGCTTACGATCATGCTATAATTGATTCAGAACGTTGTAGAAGCGGGGAATAGCGCAGTTGGGAGCGCGCCTGCTTTGGGAGCAGGAGGTCGCTGGTTCGAGTCCAGTTTCCCCGACTATTTAAGCGGGAGTAGCTCAGTTGGTAGAGCATTGGCCTTCCAAGTCAATGGTCGCGGGTTCGAGTCCCGTCTTCCGCTCTTTCTTTTGTATCCTTATATCCTCATTAAGGTGTATAATAATCTAAGGAATTTGAAATGCTGGTGAGGGAGTATCGAAGATGGAATATCTTAAAAAGCTCTGGGAAAACGTAGTGGGGTATTTCGGGGGCGTATGGAAAAAGCTCAACACCACACAAAAGGTAACGATATCTTCGATAATTTTGATCACTTTTATCTTCATAATAGTCCTCGCAATATACAACGCTCGTCCGGTTTATGTACCTCTGTTTAAGGGATTGCGTGAGGAAGATGCAGGATTGATAACGCAGAAGTTGAGCAGTATGGGGATCAAATACAAGGCAGGCCCTGGAGGAACCATATTGATACCTCAGTCTGCAAATGTATACGATGTAAGGATGAAGCTTGCTGCTTCAGGTGTCCTTGCTGGGACAACGAAAGGCTTTGAAATATTCGAAAAACCTTCCCTGGGTGAAACTGCCTTCGAGAAACAGGTTAAATATCAGATGGCTCTACAAGGAGAGTTGGAAAGGAGTATAATGACACTCGATCCAATAGAATATGCAAGAGTTCATATTACACCTCCGAAATACGCTTATCTTCCATATGGAGAACAGCCAAAACCCACTGCATCCGTTATCGTGAAGATAAAGCCCGGTCAAGATCTTTCTTCTTCTCAGGTAAAGGCGATAATGAACCTGGTGGCAGCAGCGGTGGAAAACCTAAAACCAGAAGATGTAAGGGTCATAGATACGAAATCGAGGGATTTGAGTGCAAGAGTTGCGATCACAACCGAAAGTGAAGAGGCATCTACAAAATTTGCTTTGAAGCGTAAGATAGAGGAATATTATACCAAGAAGGTTCAACGGAGTTTGGAGAGAGTTTACGGAGCGGATAACGTTGTTGTCCTTACAGATGTTAAACTCGATTGGCAAGCGATACAGAGTGAATCGAAGACATATACGGCATCGAATAAAGGAAAAGGGATACCTGTTAGTGAGTTGGCAGAAACTGAACACGCTAAAGGTTCTGCTTCATTACCTAAAGGTGAAGTTGGAACACAGAGTAATATACCACCAGGTACCTATCAATCTCTTCAGGCAACGGGAACGGAGTTGAGCAGATCGAAATCGGTTATTAATTATGATGTCAACGAATTGTACCAGAAGATCATAAACGATAGAAAAGGAGAAATATTACACAAAGGAATAACTGTGTTTTTGAATGTAGGGGAACAACCTGCAGGTGTGGCAACGAACGTATCTATGCTTAAGCGAGCCATTGCCATAGCAGCCGATGCCACGGGAGATGATAGGGTTGAGGTGATCCCTACCCGATTCAACGATACCTATGAAAAGATGATCCAGGCCGAGATGGAAAAGGTGAGGAGGAAAAAGGCTATGCAAGAACTTTTGATATTACTTTCCATCCTCGGTACCATATCTATGATATTACTCTACTTCTTATACTTAAGGTGGAAGAAGATAAAAGAGCAGAAGAGGTTAGAGGAGATGGAACGCAGGCTAAAGGAAGAAGAAGCCAAAGCCGAAGAAAGAGTACTTACAGAAGAAGAAAAGGAGATATTGAAAAAACAGGAGGATATTAAAAAGGCCGCGGAAAAGAATCCAGAATTAATAGCAGAATTGATCAGGATATGGATCGAAGGAGAGTAATGAGGGAGTGGCTTAAATGCCTGCCAATGCGAATAAAAAAGGAAAGTTGACCTCCAAGGAAAAAGCCGCAGTACTTATGGTAATGCTCGGAACAGAGTTATCGGCTAAAGTGTTGAAAAATCTCGATGATGAACAGATAGAGCAACTCACGCTGGAGATAGCAAATCTTAGAGAAATATCATCAGAGGAAAGGAAAGAGGTTTGTGAAGAATTCCATAACATGTTGGCTGCGAAGGAACTCATATCTCGCGGAGGTATAAGTTATGCCAAAGAGGTATTAGAAAGAGCGTTAGGGCCTGAAAAGGCAATGGAAGTATTGAATAAGTTAACTTCATCCTTACAGGTGAAACCCTTCGAATTTATAAGAAAAACCGATCCTTCTCAGCTTTTAAACTTTTTGCAGAACGAACATCCACAAACGATAGCTCTTATCCTTTCATATATGGAACCAGATCAGGCTTCAGCCCTTCTCTCTTCGCTCCCTGAAGAGCTTCAACCCGATGTAGCCAAGAGAATCGCACTTATGGATAGAACGTCTCCTGAAACGATAAGAGAGGTAGAAAAACTCTTAGAGAGGAAGTTATCTACTTACACCAAGCAAGATTTCAGTATGGTTGGAGGAGTAACAGCACTTGTAGATATAATGAATAAGGTAGATAGGGGTACAGAACGCCGTATATTAGAGACACTCGAAGGTGAGGAACCGGAATTGGCGGAAGAGATAAAGAAGAAGATGTTCGTATTTGAAGATATAGTAAAACTCAGCGACAGGGATATACAGTTGGTTACCAGGGAGATAGAAATGCATGATATGGCAGTTGCTCTGAAAGGAGCAGGAGATGATGTTAAACAAAAGATATTCAACAACATGTCGAAGCGAGCAGTTAGTCTCCTGCAAGAAGAAATGGAATTCATGGGGCCCGTTAGGGTTAGAGATGTTGAAGAAGCCCAACAAAAAATAGTTGCTGTGATAAGGAGATTGGAAGAAGCCGGCGAGATAGTGATATCCCGTGGAGGGGGTGAAGAACTGATTGTATGAACGTATAATAAGGCGTCCCCCTGTGTTGAAAGATAATCCTAAAATAATAGGAAAAAGAGAAAAAAAGGGACCAGAAGAGAGGGTGATAACGAACCCTGAAGATATCGTAGAGAAAGCAAGACTCGAATCTCATAAGATATTAGACGAAGCGGAGAGGCTGAAGAAGGAAACTTTGGAACAAATAGAAAGGGACAAGGCAAAGGCATTAGAAGAGATAAAGCGATTAAAGGGAGATGCTCAAAAAAAGGGATATGAAGTTGGTTATAAGGAGGGTTATGAGAAAGGATTGGAGGAAGGTCAAAGGAAATTCGATAACGTATTGAGCGATCTCCTAAAGGTTATAACCGAAATACAGAATAAGAGAGAAAGCATGCTCTCATCTGTAAAAGATGAAATATTGCATATAATAGATGCGATCGTTCGTAAGATAGTAAAGAGAGATATTGAAAAGGATAGAGATTTCATAAGGAGAAATGTTGAAGAAGCCATAAAATTGGTGGGTAACAAGAAGAAGGTAACCGTGAGATTGAGTCCAACGGATTTCGATATTGTGGATAAAGATCATATCTATGCCATGCTCTCTTCCGTCGATCAAGTTGAGATCAGATACGACCCTACGCTCGCTCGAGGGGATTGTATAGTGGAAACGAGTTTTGGTACCATAGATGCACGTGTAGATTCCCAAATAGAGGCTCTCATTGAAACTTTGGAAGAAGGAGAATGAATGGCCTCCAAATTATCTGCCTACTTAAATGCCTGCTTAAATAGGGTTGAAGAGACACATCCTATCCGGGTGAACGGTAGAGTAAATCAGATCGTGGGACTTACTATAGAATCTGAGGGACCTGAGGTCTTCATCAACGAGATCTGTAAGGTTAAACCCAAGAACTCTGAAAGACACATCCTCTCAGAGGTCGTTGGTTTCAGAGATACCAAGGTTATACTGATGCCACTCGACGATATGAGTGGTATAGGGCCAGAAGCCGAGGTGGTAAGAACGGGTAAATATCTCCAGGTTCGAGTTGGTGAAGAACTACGAGGGAGGGTATTGAACGGTTTAGGCGATCCTTTAGATGACAAGCCTCCTATCTCTTCAAAATTGAAGTATCCTGTATACAATTCTCCTCCAAATCCTTTGAAGAGGAGAAGGATAAAAGAAGCGATTTATGTTGGAGTCAGGGCTATAGATGGTTTGCTCACTCTCGGAAAAGGACAACGTATTGGCATATTTTCTGGTAGTGGAGTTGGCAAATCAACCCTACTCGGTATGATAGCGAGGAATACGACGGCAGATATAAACGTAATAGCGTTGATAGGAGAAAGGGGAAGAGAAGTTAGAGATTTCATAGAGAGGGACCTTGGAGAAGAAGGGTTAAAGAGGTCTGTAGTCGTGGTGGCTACCTCCGATCAACCGGCACTTGTAAGATTAAAAGGAGCTTTTGTGGCAACCACAATAGCAGAATATTTCCGGGATCTGGGTTACGATGTGATGCTGATGATGGATTCTATAACGAGGTTCGCCATGGCCCAGAGAGAAGTTGGACTTGCCGTCGGTGAACCGCCTGCGACACGGGGTTATACTCCATCCGTTTATGCACTCTTGCCCAGGTTACTCGAACGTGCAGGCACATCAGACAAAGGCTCCATAACTGGAATATATACCACCCTAGTAGAGGCCGATGACATGAATGAACCCATAAGCGACGCCGTTCGGGCTATATTAGATGGACATATCGTTTTATCAAGGCAACTCGCTTCTAACAATCATTATCCTCCGATAGATGTTCTTCAAAGTATTAGCAGAATAATGCCTGATGTTACAAAACAAGAGCATAGGGATATTGCCAAGAAATTACTGGACCTCATCTCGACCTATAACAATGCAAAAGATCTGATAGATATTGGAGCCTACGTCGATGGAAGTGATCCGAAGATAGATGAGGCGAAGGCAAAGATCGATGATATAAATGCCTTCCTTCAACAAGACGTATGGGAGAAGTGTTCATTTGAGAAAACGATGTCGCGTATGAAGGAGATAGCAAACAAATAAAGTTTATATGGTATAATCGTGAATTGTGAACACATTCCACGATAATACGGTTAACATATTATCTACAGCACTCGATTTCAAAGGGCAAGGTGTGGGTTCGGCAACAGAAGACACCATACACATGATAAAGAATTTCTTACCCTACAAGGTGGAGTTGAATTCGAAGGAACCCTGTGCCATTATACATGCTCACACCCCTAATGTGGGATTTTTATTCCACATTCTGAAACACAGAAAAAATAGCGGGGTGGTCATTTCTGCCCATATAATTCCCGATTCCTTGAAAGAAAGTCTTGTATTGGCTCCTTTATGGGTACCAGGCTTTAAGATATATCTCGTGGAATTCTACAATCTCGCGGATAGGGTTATAGCGGTAAGTCCAGAGGTGAAAAGAGAACTCCAACGGTTAGGAGTAAAACCAAAAATAGAGGTGGTACCGAACTTCGTATCTTCCTCTCTCTTTTATCCGGGAACCATGGAAGAAAAGATGAGGTTGCGTAACAAATACGGCATAGAAGAAGACGAATTCGTGGCCATGGGTGTGGGGCAAGTACAACCGAGAAAAGGAATAGAGGAATTCATTGAAACGGCTAAACTCCTATCAAGTGTCAAATTCTTGTGGATAGGGAGCATGCCATTTGGGAGTGCAACTCAAGGATATGTAAAGATGAAGAAGATCATGCAGGATCATCCTTCGAATGTTAGGTTTTTGAACTACATCCCGCGAGATAGATTGAGAGAATTGTACGTTCTTTCAGACTTGTTTTTCTTTCCATCACATCAGGAGACGTTCGGACTCGTTATCATCGAAGCCGCGATGTGTGGATTACCCTTGCTACTCAACGATCTATCTGTTTACAAGGATATATTCTACGATGCCTATCTCAAAGGTACTACTCCCGAAGAATACGCCGAAGTGATAGAAATGCTGAGGAAAGATAAACTCTCTTTCTTCAGCAAAAAGGCGATGAGGATAGCCGAAGAATACGATGAAAAAAATGTGGCGAAGCATCTCTTCAACATCTATAAAGAGGTGCTAAAAGAGAAGTCGTTGAATTTCACGCCCACTTGAAGAAACGTAGTCCCGCTATTACACCTACCAGGCCATATATCGACATGACAAGGACACCGAGCCAGATAGGTTGGCTCGACATGCCAACGTTTCCTATGATATCCCTCAAGCCTCCCGCAGCATAGGTCAATGGCAAGGCTTTAGATACCAATTGAAGTCCTTTCGGCATGAACTCTATGGGAAAGTATATACCCGATAAGAAGAGCATAGTATTGACAAGTATATTCGCTACGAGATTGGCAGACTTTGCATTCTTCGAAAGACTCGCTATGAAAAGGCCAAAACACATCATAGAAGCGGAACACAACGTCACGTATCCGAAGAATGCAAGATTGGGTACGAATTTGGTGGTATGAAAGAGGCCTTGCGCTATTAATAATATTATTAACGCCTGAAAATTTGCCAGCATCAATCTTATACCTACGTTGGCAGATATGAGAGCCATCTTGTTAAAAGGCTTTGTGAAGAATTGTTTCATTATACCCTGATCCTTCAATCTCATAAGATGACCGGTGATAACGAACACACCGGACATCATAACGGACATGGCGATGATGCCCGGAAAGAGGAAGTCGATGTATTGGAATTCTCCTTTAGAAGATCGGAGCCTTTCCCGCTTGACAGTAACGAAACGAGGTCTCTTTATGATGGTGTAATTGGCTTCTCTCACAGCATCCTCTACAGATTCTCTCACTCGCTGATCGTTTGATAGGTCAGTGGGATTGTAGTAGAGTAATAT
>WFSK01000243.1 GCA_015486095.1 Thermotogae bacterium | reverse complement strand
TGGGAAATGGCTGATGAGATAAGGAATGGTTTGAAATCCATCGGTATTGCCGTAATGGACACACCGGAGGGTACGAAGTGGAGGCCGTTGTCATGAAAAGCACCCTATTGCTGATTTTGATCTCGCTCTTCGTCTTTACACTATCTTTCGGAGATGTTATCTTTTCTATATATAGCGAAGGAATCGATGGTCATCCAGATTTTTCCAATCCGAGAAGGTCTTTTATGCCAGGGGAAAGGGTATATTTCACTTCAAAGGCAGATCCTTCCATCTCGGGGACACCAACGGTTTCTATCCTTGGAAAAGATATCGCACTCGTGGATAACGGTACCGATGGTGATCTATTCGCAAATGATTCCGTATTCACGGGCAGTTATACCCTTCCAGCAACGCTTCAAGATCAGGAGAGCGTGGATGTGGTTCTCAAATGTGGTGGGACGGTAGAAGCAACGAAGATGATACTGATAGATAAAAATACCTCTGCCAATTGTTATCGTGAGGGTTCGGATAACCCGGTTGTGGATTTCGGAGAAGGTCCTGTTGTGTTTAAGTTTTCTCAGGCATCGATAGAGTACATTCGGGTCTACACATCTTCGAATTCCATAGACAGTTCTGGTGTTGGTTCTCATTCCTTTACATTCTATCTTTCTCATAACGTCACAGATAACAATGCGAAGAAGATAAAGGTTTCTCAAGATGATATCGTAAACGTTATAGGATATTCCAGGATCGACAATATAGTGTCCAACATGGTGAAGACCGAGGTCAGTATAACAAATCCAGCCTCATTCACCTCCAGGAAGTGGGAGATCCACAGGTTATCCGAAAGTACGATGAAGATAAAGATCACGGATTATTCTGACTTCAATACACCTTCAATAGATGCCACCATGACGGAGATAGCCACTGAGACCTGGACGTATGAGGCAAGTGGTTGTGAGGTAACCATAGACACATCTGAATACGATGCGTATCAAAAGACAAATGGCCTCGGTATTGCCCTATCTACTTATGCTTCATTTTACACCTTCACTCAGAGGATAATGGCCGATTTTTCTCCTCACATATATGATTTTAATGTGTCTCCCACGCTCTGGCAGGGAGAAGGAGATGTAACGATATCCTTCGAAGCGGATACATATCCGTTATATGTGGAAGCCGTGGTTAAGGATAAGGAAGGGAATGTCATCGATACGTTAACCGAGAATTCTGAATCCAATATGGTTGAAATGCATTGGGATATCAAGGATAAGATCTACGAAACGGGAGAGTATTCCATTACGGTTGTGGGGAAAGCGTTGGATACCGATTTTTACACTCAACTGGTTCAGGCAAAGATAACGGTGAGTCTCTCCGGTGCCGGTATAGTGGATTCCAAAGGTGGAACGGTAACGAGTGCGGATGGACTGTTGAAAGTAGTCATTCCCGAAAATGCCGTTTCTAACAAGACCTATATCCAGATCGCTCAGGACTCATCTATTCCGAAAAAAGTCAGCGATGCCATCGACGTAAGAAAGGGCTATGTGATCTCTCCAGAAGATCTTGCTTTAGCGAAGTCTGTAAACCTCATCTTTTCCCCGTCTACTACATCGAATATCAGTGAATTGGAGTTCTTCTATTACGATGGGAATAGCATCTCAGAAGTGCAAACCGAGGTGAAGAGCGGGAAAGTAGAGTGCAGAGTCTTTCGATTTGGTGAGTATTTCATAGGAAAGGTAAAATCGATCCTGGTGGGGACAGAAGGAGGAAGTGTTCACAGTGTAGACGGAAGCCTGAACATCACGATCCCTTACGGTGCACTTTCTCAACCAACCTGGGTAACTGTGAAGAAAGCCGTTACCCCGACTTCCGTATCCATGGAGAAGATAGACATTGTAGAAGGTTACACGATCTTCCCAACGAATACAACGCTGACTAAAACCGCAACCCTATCTCTTCTCGTAACCTCTGGGGGCATATCCTCGCTCAGACTTTTCAATTATTACGAAGGTGGGTACAATATGCTGACTACCACTGTGGACAGATCGTCTAACACGATATCGACATCGATAAGTAGATTCGGCACGTATTACGTTGGTAGCATCGTCTCTGCACCGATTGCGATCGAGGGATTGAATATCGCCCTGCTCTCCAATATCGTAACGGGTGTGAGCGATAACGCAGTCTTCAGACTCTCCCCTGCAACGGAGGTTCAAAGGGCTACCATATTCGATTTGAATGGAAGAAAGGTGAAAGAATTGGCCAAAGATGAGATGGTGGATACCCTGAGGTGGGATGGAACAGATTTCATGGGAGAGCCGGTTAACTCTGGTATATATATGCTCGTGATATTTAGAAAGGGGTATAAACCTGTGATGAAATTGGTAGGTGTGAGGAGATGAAAAAGACACTCTTATTCCTGGGAATATTCCTGGTTTTATACGTAATTGCAAGCGCCTCGGCCTTCGACTTTCGCATAATAGCACCGGGGGTGATATCCACCGCATATTCATCCGTTGGGGTAAATGAGGATGTCGAAACCGCCTTTTACAACCCCGCGATGTTGAGCTATATAAAGAAATGGCAGATGATGTTCTCCTACGGTTCTCCGTTCAATCTATACGGCACGAATGAGTTCGTTGCAGCGATATCTCAACCGTATTCTTATGGATTCGCAGGCTCTCTTGCCTTCGCCAATCTGAGCCTATCCGATAACGAGAACACGGATAGCAGATGGATGTTACTCTATTCTCTCTCCGGATATCTTTCGTCTTTCTCCATAGGAGGGCAGATCGGATATGTGAGTGATACGAATGATGTCTTCGGTGAACCAGAGCAGACACGACAGATAAAGGGAGATGTCGGCATCGCCTTTAAGGATTCGAGCGACATCATCAGGGTAGGAGTCTTCACAGAGGATCTGCTCGTTGCAGATGTGGACATGGAAAAATGGCAGGTGAATCTGGTCAAGGACAATTGCCCGAAGGTAGATCTATCCGTAAGGATCGGATACAACTGGAAGGGCATTGGCTTTGCCGTATACAGTGGGATCAGAAAGGCGTTCAACACAGTAGCAGATGCGGATGTAATGGTTGGGGGAGAACTGCAGCTGTGGAATGTATCGTTGAGGGTAGGATATGGTGTGAATGCAGACTTTTCCAAAGGATTGAATGCTGTGAACTACGATACGGCATACCAACGCATCACATTAGGGGCAGGGATAGATGTATCGAATTACAGGATAGATTATGTATACTCGATAGACCCCGTTTCTCTTCCCCAACAGCTGATCTCTCTGAAGATGGAATGGTGATGTATGTCGATCACAGAAAATGTAAAACGTATATTGTCTGAACTTCCTCCCGGCGTGGAACTCGTTGCGGCTGCGAAGACGAGAACAGCAGAGGAGATAGCAGAAGCGATAAAGGCTGGCATTAAGATAATAGGGGAAAACTACGTCCAGGAGGCCGAAAGAGTCTATCCCTTCATAAAAGAAAAGGTATCCTGGCATTTCATAGGGCATCTCCAGAAAAACAAGGTAAAAAAGGCAGTGAGACTCTTCGATATGATAGAGACTGTGGATTCAGTTAAAATAGCGGTGGAAATAGACAAGAGATGTGCTCAACTGGGTAAGTATATGGACGTGCTCGTTGAGGTGAACAGTGGGAGGGAACCACAGAAATCGGGTATCATGCCGGAGGGAGTAGAGGAACTCGTAAGGCAGATCTCCGCACTCGAACACATAAAGGTAATAGGACTGATGACTATGGGTCCTCGATTTGGCGACCCAGAAGCATCGAGACCGTATTTCAGATTAACGAAGGAGATCTTCGATAAGATAAGGACGCTGGGTATCCCGAATGTCGAGATGCGCTATCTCTCCATGGGTATGTCGAACTCCTACAAGATAGCGATCGAAGAAGGTGCGAATCTCGTGAGGATAGGTACGAAGATCTTCGGAGAAAGGGGATAAGAGGTTATTTCCCTTTCTCCTTCGACATCTGATTCACGTAATTGAGCTGAAGTGTGGAAACGAGATTTTTGAGAGCATCCCTTTCCTTTTCATCCACGAGATCCTGTAAGACCTCAACGATCTTCTGGCAGGCATCTATGGCGATCCTGGCCTCTGTAAGGTCTCTTTTCACTTCACCTGCCTCGTTTGGTATGAGGCCGAGATTACTCCACGCACGTGAATGAAGCGTGTTAACGAACAGGATCAAGAGTTCCTTGTTGCTTATATTTTTCATCAATTCCTTTACTCGTTCTTCTTCATTTTCAGTTTTAGTCTTTTTCTCCTCAGTCATTCCAACTACCTCCTATCGATTCCCAGTTTTTCCATGATATTCCCTCTCTCAAGGCTTTTTCTCTGAATTCTTCGGATGTTTGAGAAAGGTTGACCAGGTCCACCTTATAAGGTATATTCGAATTCTCCACCCTTTCTTCTAACAATATGAATTTCCTTCTGTTCGTCTCGTCTTCTCCGAGAAGTATTCCCACGTCTATGTCCGATACTCTGGTGTAATCACCCCTGGCTCTCGAACCAAACAACACGATCTTCACACCTTCATCCTCTTCAAAGATATCTCTTATCATATCTTTGAGTAGATTCAACGATCTTTTATACACACTATTTGACTCCATAAACCCACTCTCACTTCTCTTTGCAACACCCAACGGCTCCATATCAAACTGTGTTGATGGAAATAAGATGAATGTGTGTACCTTTTACCGTAAAGACAAGAATTTATATCTTGTCCGATAGAACTTCCTTTAAAACAGTTCTGAATTCATCGAGTGTTTCTGATTTTATAGCTTTCTTGAGCAAATCCTTTAATACATCCATATCCTTTATTTCTTTTATCTGTTTCGCCATATCTTCCGGTACTTCATCGAATTTGGCTTCTATCGCATCTATTACGTCATCTTGAGCTTTTTTCAGCATACCTTTTCCCATGCCTTCCTTTATACCTTCTTTCATACCCTCTTCTCTTTCCCTCTTGAGATTCCTCTTGAGTTTCGCTCCAAATATCGTTAACACTTCGTTCACCTCCCCTGTGAATTCACTATCTTCTTCCATCACATCCACGTTATGCCTCACCGTCAATACCTTCAGATACGTCTTTATGTACTTTTTCACCAGCTCTTTCTGTTCTTCTGGAAACCCATTAAATATCTCCTTTACCTCCTCTATTACCTTCATCACTTCTTCTTTCTTGCTCGCATCGAGAGCCAAGAATAGACTCAACGCGTTGTTCATCTTCCTCAGTTTCTTTTCCTCTACACTGTTACCCACATCCACGACCGAGTAGTAAAAGTGTGGAACGTATTTCGCAAACTCCACGTGTCCTTCCACCTTGTTTTCGAATTCTACCTCTGCCGTCCATCTCCTCACTCCATCGTAAAAGACTATCGGTATTATCGGTGGCAGTTTGAATCCTTTCTTCTTCCTATCTTTCGCATTGTTAACGTATCTCTCCCATATCCTC
>WFSK01000242.1 GCA_015486095.1 Thermotogae bacterium | reverse complement strand
TAGGAAGAAGGATACCCATAGCCGCGAAGTACTGAATCATTCGTTTGCAATCTATACGAATGAAGAGAAGTCAGACTATTCTTCCATCCTTATCCGGGATGGAAGGATCTTTATTCATATCCGTTGTAGATTGAAGAAGTGTTATAATTGAATTTATGCAAGCCGAACGATCACAAATAGAGGGAGGATGTCGAAGATCATGAAGGGTTTCATCAGTATAGGCTTTGGGAATATGATAATGATCGATAGAATAATAGGCATATTGACTCCTGAATCTGCACCCATCAGGAAGCTGAAAGAAGAGGCAAAGGAAAAAGGGAATATCGTAGATGTTACACATGGTAGAAAGACTCGATCCATAATACTTACCGATAGTCAGTACATCATACTCAGTGCCCTTCAACCGAGCACCATATCGGAGAGGTGTAATTCATTGGTATCAAATGAAAATGAAAAAGACAAATAATTCAGATAAAGGAATCCTGTACGTAGTTTCAGGCCCCTCTGGGGCGGGAAAGAGCAGCATAATATCCATGTTATTAGAACGTTGCAGTTCTTTGGAGTTCTCTGTCTCGTATACCACACGTAAACGAAGAGAGGGGGAGCAGAATGGAAAGGACTATTTTTTTGTAACGAAGGAAGAGTTCGAGGATATGCGAAGACGGGGTGAATTCCTGGAATGGGCAGAGGTCCATGGTAACTTCTATGGTACATCGAAGCGTTTCGTGAACGAAGGATTGAAAGAGGGAAAGCAATTGCTGCTCGATATAGATGTGCAGGGTGCGATGAATGTAAAAAAATTATTTCCTGAAGGGATATACATCTTCATAACTCCTCCTTCGTTAGAGGCGCTGAAAGCCAGGCTCATCAAAAGAGGAACGGAATCAGACGCCCAGATCGCAAGGCGCCTGAAAGACGCGAAGTGGGAACTCTCGCATATAAAAGAATTCGATTACATCGTGATGAATGAGGATCTGGATACCGCGGTAGAAGATATCTATATCATCGTAAGGGCAGAGGGTTTAAAAGTTCATAGAAATATGGATAAAATAAGAAAGGCGTTGGGATACGATATTTGACATACCATCATATTTCAGTTATACTTTAGATTAGAGGTGATATCAGTTGTAGGATTCTTCCCTTTTAGGGTAATTCCTGTAACTGATTCTGTGGTCGACCTGGCATCTGAGATCGAGGTAAATCGTTTTTTATCCTATGCAAATGCATTTTGTGTAGCCCCGTTTATAGAACGTAATGCTCCCATCCTAATGAGCGATCAGAGATTCAAATATCGGAGATGGAAGACATCAAACAAGGAGGCGAAAGTATGAGCGTTGTAAATAAGTATGAACGATTGATGAAAAAGATAGGCAACAAATATCTGCTCACGATGGTTGCCGGAAAAAGGGCAGAAAATTTGAGTGTATTTGGGGTCCCTGAGGTAAATGTCAATAGTCGAAATTGGGTTACGATCGCACTCAAGGAAATAGAAGAAGGATATATAGATTTAGAGCATAAAGACTGGTATAAGCAAGAAAAATTATTACCTTATGATGAAGACCTGGAAAAGGAGTTGAAACCAAAGCCAAAGGGCAAAAAGGTCAGAATAGGAGAATTGTATAAGTAAATTTGCCAACGGCAAGAGGTGTATATGATCAAATGCTTCATCGCGTAAAGGTACTGGTAGGTGTTAGTGGGGGGATAGCGGCATACAAAGTGGTTGACCTCGTGAGTAAACTCGTAAGAGAAAGAGCAGAAGTAAAGGTTATAATGACCAAAAATGCTTGTGAATTCATCACTCCATTGACCTTCTCTTCTCTGTCAAAAAACCCTGTTTATTTGAACGACTTTTCAAAAGATGGAATTATCCCTCATCTGGCACTCGCGAGATGGGCTGATATATTCGTAATAGCACCTGCTACTGCGAACATCATAGGAAAATGCGCGAATGGAATAGGAGATGACTTATTATCAACAACCTTTCTCGCATACAATGGTCCTACGATATTTGTGCCTTCTATGAATTCGAAGATGTACGAAAGATCGACTACTCAAAAGAATCTTTCCATACTCAAGAGTATGGGATGTACCATATTAGAACCCGATATCGGTAGACTCGCTTCTGGAGAAGTGGGTATCGGAAGATATCCCGATAATGAGGTTATATTGAATGAGATAATGCGCATTGTAGTCTATAAATCCTTACTTTTTGGGAAAAGAATATTGGTAACCGCTGGTCCGACACGTGAATTCATAGACCCTGTAAGATTCATAACGAACAGGTCCAGTGGTAAGATGGGATATGAAATGGCAAAAGCGGCATATATGATGGGTGGAGATGTGAAACTCATAACTGGTGTTACTCAGTTGCCTATCTCATTAAAAGGCATAGAGCGGAGGCACGTTGCAACGGCGAAGGAGATGTTAAACGCTGTACGAGAAGAGATAGAAGGAATTGATATGTTAATAATGGCGGCCGCAGTTGCCGACTACAGACCGAAGGAGATCAAAAGTCAGAAGATCAAAAAGGATGAAGAACAGCTGATCCTCACACTCGAAAGAACCGAGGATATATTGAAGGAATTGAAAGAACGCAAGAGAGATACACAAACGTTCATCGGCTTTGCAGCTGAGACGGAGGAACACATAGAGAATGCGAGGAAGAAAGTAGTAGAAAAGGGACTCGATTATATCGTCTTGAACGATGTCAGTAAGGAAGACATAGGTTTCGAGTCGGATGAAAATGAGGTTCTCTTGCTGGATAGGCGAGGGGAGATAATCGCTCATATTCCGCGTAAACAAAAGGTACAGGTGGCGAAGGAGATTCTGGAGATCGTATTGGAGAGAGGATAATTGAAGGTTTTCGTTGTGCTATTCTTTTTATCTCTGTTATATACGATGTCTTTGTCCACATCTGTGATCATCAGATGGAACTATGAGTCTGGTAATGTGGATCATTTCTTAATATACAAGTCCACATACACTCCCGATCCTGCCGCCTCGTTGTATTCGATCACGAGGATGAACTTTATGAAAGATGATGTGGATCCCAACGTTAAAACGTTTTACAGGGTGGATGCGATCTTAAAAGATGGCAAAAGAATAGTGGGAAAGTGGTTTCAATATAAGATCGAAAACAGAAAACCCCGATCTCCGATCATCAATCATTTGTATATCCTCTCATTCGATGGTTTAACCTTAAGATATGCTGTAAAACCAGCATTCGATAAAATGCCCAACGTAAAAGTTCTTTTAGGTGGAACTATGGAGTTAGATAACATCCTCCTGATGCAAAAGAACGGTAGATGGATATACGAGTTAAACGTACCACAGTATGCGATAAAACCTTATCTTGAATTCCATGTCGTCAGTGAAGATGAGAACGGCAATAGATGTGAGACCTTGATGATAGGAAAGGCGAAGACGAATGTTATACCCTATTCGGCCCTATACGGTACGTACCCATTTCACCTTTATGTATTGAGCGAACGCCTATCGAAAAAAGAATACAGATTGGTATGCTTTGGTACGAGTACACCATTCGTTAAAGATAAGAAAATCGTCTTATCGAATGAAAATAAAAGCTCCATAGATCTAACTCCCTACCTTTACCTCGATCCTGAAGGCAGAATGAATCTTAACTATCACTACTCCTCTTTAAAAGAAGGTAGGTATACTCTTAAAGTAATGATAAAAGATATCTTCGGTAATCTTTATGAAAAAAATTATTCTCTTTTCGCATTGGGCAACGTTTTGTTTTCCCCAAATCGGCGATCGAATATGAAGTTCGTCTTGATCCCACCTTACGATTATGTGGTACAGCATAAAGATACACTTTACAGCATATCCGTGCGATTCAATACCACTGTATCTTATCTGCAGATGATAAACGATATAAGGGATGTCAACGTGATCTACGATGGTGAGCACATAAAGATAGGCAAGGTCGAGTTCGGTGATAGTCCGGTCTTAGTTGTTGTGGATGTTACTCTTTCCAAACTTTACGTCTATTATAACGGAGTCTTGATAAAGCAATTTCCAGTGGCTATAGGAAGGCAAGATGATACACCACTCGGTACATTTTGGATAATAAAGAAGTTAAAGAATCCCACCCTTTATTGGAAAGGAGAGATCATAAAACCTCGCTCTCCCATAAACGGACTTGGCTCCATGTATCTCCAGCTATCGAGCCCGGAGTATGGAATTCATGGAACGACAAAACCATGGGAGATAGGGAGGAGAATATCGCATGGATGCATCAGGATGTACAACGAAGATGTGGAGAAATTGGCGAAGATCGTGAATATCGGAACGAAGGTTATGATAATCAAATCCGACTGTAAGATGCCCTTATTCGCGACTGAGGGTAAGCTGGAAAAATTCATATCTCGAAGATAGACTTCGAGTGGATGGGGAATTAGAAAGATTTTAGGTCAATTGAAAAGAGTATTGGTATCATGAGATGCAAGCTATTCTCGGTCATAACGCTTATGATCCTTATGGGTACTTTCGTTCCCGCAAGCACCCTGTCAACTTACAACATATCGGTTCAACTCTATCCCAACGAACATGCATTGAAGGGATGGGAGGAGGTCCACTTCATCGATGAGAATGCCTCTTCTGTGAATGAAATATATTTCAACCTGATGCCAAATCTATTGGAAGAGCCGAATCCAAAGGTACCTTCTTTCATAAATTCGTCGGGCTATATTAACGGCTTCGATCCGGGATACACAAGGGTATCCACTGTTACAGATGCAGATGGTGCACCTCTTCCATTTCACATCACTCGTAGCATAACTTATTCTCCACAGACGTATTCGAACTCCGATACTATGCTCGTCGTGAAATTGCCCTATCGGCTTAACAGAGGTGAGGGATTCGATCTCAGGATATATTTCTCCACACACTTTCCGCTTCGCTCTCCGGTTCGAGATGAAGGTACAGATGGGAGTATGTACATCTGGCGATTCGGCTGGTATCCTCTCGAGGTCGCCGTTATAAATGGGAGATGGACGAAAGAGATGACCTTTGCTCCACATATGGCGTCTATACGTATAAAGGTCCCTAAGAAGTTCGACATCGCACTCGGTTGCGATGTGATCGAGGAAAAGACGAACGGAGATATGAAGATAGTGATGGGTCGGATCGATTCACCCCATCTCTCCATACCCATAGTGATAACGGCATGCCATGAGAAGCTGACGTTTCGTACCCCTTCTACTATCTTCGATGTGTATT
>WFSK01000241.1 GCA_015486095.1 Thermotogae bacterium | reverse complement strand
TCCATAGCGAGGGCATTGGCTATGAAACCAGAATTGATCCTCTTCGATGAACCGACTTCTGCTCTGGATCCAGAATTGATCGGTGAAGTGTTGAGAGTGATGATCGACCTCGCGAAGAATGGTATGACTATGTTAGTGGTTTCCCATGAAATGGGATTTGCAAGGGCTGTTGCCAGAGAGATCATATTTATGGAACACGGTGTGATCGTCGAAGAAGGACCACCTGAACAGCTTTTCAATCATCCAAAACACAAAAGAACGGCAGAATTTTTGCACAAGATAACCGATCTTTATGGAGACACAGGATATGAGCATGGTTCTTGAATGGTTGCCTCTATTGCTAAAAGGAACTCTGGTAAGCCTTGAGATAACTGTTATCTCGATCTCCATAGGATTCATTCTCGGTATATTGCTTGCATTGGGACGTGTGTACGGTAATCGTGTAATATATATATTATGTACCACATATGTGGAGCTGATCCGCGGTACCCCTCTCCTTACTCAACTCTTCATCCTCTATTACGGACTTCCCAGTGTTGGGATCCTACTTTCTCCCTTTTTAGCTGCTGTAGTAGGTATGGGATTGAACAGTGGTGCATATCAAGCAGAATATTTCCGTGGCTCGATCCAAGCGATCAGGAGTGGACAGATGATAGCTGCACGTTCGATAGGTATGACAAAATGGCAAGCTATCTATCATATCATTTTACCTCAGAGTCTGAGACTCGTGATCCCTTCATGGTCAAATGAATTGATCTATCTGTTGAAATATTCTTCCTTAGCCTATATGATTCAAGCTCCAGAATTGATGTTTCAAGGTCGCTATATCGCCAGCAAGACTTTCAGAACCTTTGAAGTCTTTTCTGTTGTAGCACTCATTTATCTCGTTATTGTGATCATACTTTCTAAAATCTTGAGTGGCTTAGAAGAAAAAGTCAGAATACCGGGTTTGGGTACAAAGCGAAGAAAGCAGTTTTCGATAATATAGATGGAGACCGAATTAGGTTGTTTCTACTCCGATCTCAACACGAATTTCGTCTGTATCGAAGTTAACCATATTGGGGATATCAGATGAACCCAGAATTCTAAGGAGTTCCTCTGTATTTACACCAGTCTTGTCCATCTCTTCCAAAGTATCTTTTGGAATGAACTTAAAAGCCGATTCCGCCAGCTTAACAGGAAGTCTTATGTCTACAACCTGTTGAGATTTCTGTTTATCGAATACCTTTATCTTCAAAACCTTTTTGATATTTCCTCCCTTTTCTCCTTGCGTTTCAAGAGAATGTATAAATCCTACAGCCTCCTGGATCGAAACCTTATGTTCTTCTACCATCTTCAGGATCTTCATCAATTCTCCATCGTCTATCACACTTTCACCTCCATTTGTTAACCCATAGTTGCCTTTGCGAAGAATGCGATCACAGCTAGTATTACCACATCTATCAAAAGTGGTACAAACCATCTTAAGAGAAGAAAAAGAAGATAGATTCCCAGCCCAATACTCCATAACATATAAACATATGTAGCCTTCATCGGGAAAAATTTTACTGCGAGATATACGAGTATAATGGCACCGATCGCCACAACTATCAATATCTTCATTTTTCCCCACCTTTTATCCATATCTATCTAAATTTTACCTCATTTTTCATCACATTGTAATATATTATACTCTATTCCTCTTCAAAAACTTTTCTATTCACTGGATCTATGAGGTGATATCCATCTCCGTTTTGTTCTATCCAAGAATATCTGATTAAGTTGCTCAACAGAACTTGAAAGCGTGCAGAAGACTTCTGTAAAGATCGAACAACATACTATCGACTTCAATAGTATATCACGTTTTTGCATCGATAATACTCGACAGCCTATGATAAGATATATGTATAGGTCTTGCAAGATGAGGGCTTATCTATAATCCAAAAAGGGAGGTGTGGTGGTGAAGAAGATCGGCCTCTATGTATTCGGTTTGATGATCTTAGTATTCGTCATTTCAGATTATACAACGGGTATGATAAGGCTTCCAAGTCAGAAATCTACAGGAGAAATTCTTGCCGGTACACTTAAGTGGAAATACAAAACCGGGGGTGAAGTATTTTCCTCTCCAGCGATAGGAATAGACGAAACGATATATGTGGGGAGCTTCGACGGCAATGTCTATGCTCTAAATCCAAATGGTACATTAAAATGGAAATATAAGGCTGGGGGTAAGGTGGGATCTTCCCCAGCAATAGGGCCGAATGGGATGATATACGTTGGAAGTTATGATGGCTACCTATATGCCCTTAACCCGAATGGCACGCTAAGGTGGAGATACGGGACCGGTGATGAGATACATTCCTCTCCAGCGATAGGGAAAGATGGGACCATATATGTGGGGAGTTTTGATCACCACCTTTATGCCATAAATCCAGATGGTACACTCAAGTGGAAGTACAAAACCAGATGGTACATATATTCTTCCCCAGCGATAGGGAAGGACGGAACGATATACGTTGGGAGTTATGATGGCTACGCTTACGCCCTGAATTCGGATGGCACGCTCAAATGGAAATACAAAACAGATATAAGCGAATATGGTGTGGTTTCTTCTCCGGCACTAGATACGAGTGGAACGATATATGTGGGAAACGATTACGGTTGTATCTATGCTATAAGATCGAATGGCACTCTCAATTGGAAATATAGAACCGATAGAGAGATAGTTTCTCCACCAGTGGTGGGAGAAGATAGAACTGTATATGTAGGCAGTGACGATCACTGCTTTTATGCCTTTTATCCGGATGGTACACTCAAGTGGAAGTATGAAGTCGGAGACTGGATAGGTTCTTCTGCAGCAGTAGGGACGAATGGGATGATATACGTTGGGAGTTACGATGGTTACCTATACGCCTTTTCTCCAGATGGTATTCTGAAATGGAAATATAAGACTGGTTATTGGATGGTTTCTTCTCCAGCGATAGGGAAAGATGGAACCGTATATGTGGGGAGCTATGATCATTATATCTACGCTATATATGGAAATAGCAGAGGTCTTGCGAATAGTCCTTGGCCTATGTTTCATCACGATCTAAGGCATACGGGTAGGAATTAGATCGATGATATAATATCACAAAAGACGAAGTGATTCACAGAGGTGATCCATATGAATTTGTATCTGGTTCAACATGCCGAACCAAAGCGGAAAGAAGAAGACCCTCAAAGGCCACTTTCAGAAAAAGGAAAGGCAGATATAAGAAAGGTAGCGGATTTCGTCGTCAAACATATGGGCATTCGGGTGAAGAGTATCATGCATAGTGGAAAACTCAGGGCACGGCAGACGGCGGAGATCCTGGCTGAATATCTGAACCCACCGGAAGGAATAAAGGAAGTCGAAGGATTGGAACCTCTGGCCGATCCTTCGATCTGGGTGAACCGTTTGATCGAAACGCAAGAGGATACAATGCTCGTAGGGCACTTACCTCACCTGATGAAACTCTCATCTTACCTGCTATGTCAGGATGTTAATAAAAAGATAGTCGATTTCCGTATGGGCGGAATGGTATGTCTTAGCAGGGATGAAAGTATCTGGTCAGTTCAATGGATGGTAATTCCAGAGATATTGTAGCGATGACCGAACATGAGATATGTTATAATGGGATTAAACAAGATGTTAGGCGAAGACGATGAGTAAGAGGTGGGAGAGGAATTGCTCGAAGTGGAACTCCATTCCGACAGGATCGGAGCAAAGGAATGTGAAAGAAAAATAGACCTGAAATATGAACCCAGTGATCGTTAATCCTTTGAGTGTATCTTCGATAAGTCTATGGACGGCATTCGTAGCGGGAGTGGCTACCTTTTTTACTCCCTGTATCTTGCCTGTGATACCGGGCTTCATAGCGTACTTCATAGCGGACAGGGAGAAGGGCATCCTGAGATCGATCGTAAACGTAGTTGGTTTTGTAATAGGTTTATCGTTCGTCTTTGTAAATCTTGGGCTGTTGTCAGGGATATTTGGAGATATCATAACCGGACATAAGGTGTGGGTTAACGTAATATCAGGTGCCATCATCATGGTATTCGGACTTCACATAGCAGGCATGTTGAAGATACCGTTCGTGGATCGAATGAGCATGAATATAAGCGTGAGAAGAGAGAAAGGAAACAATTTTTTCACCTCTTTGGTGATGGGATTCGTGTTTTCTTTGGTATGGAGTCCCTGTATCTCTCCTACTCTCGGTTCCATCCTGGTTATAGCATCGAATACTGCCAACATATGGAAAGCCGGTTATCTTCTGGCCATATATTCCTTTGGTATGAGCATTCCATTCATAATATCTGCAATAATGGCAGATAGGATCGGAGCTCTGATCTTCAGGATACAGAGATATCAGAAGGCAATCGAGCGTGCGATGGGGATCCTGCTCCTCATCGTAGGAATCTTGATGGCAACGGGGCAGTTCAATAGATTGGGTGCTTTGTTATGACGTTGGAACAATTCGACAAGGTGATTCGAGAGAATGCATTGATATTGGTGGACTTTTCGAGTGATAATTGTCCGCCTTGCGATGCCATAAGGCCCATTTTACAGAGAGTGCTCGGAGATGGAAGATTCAGTGAGATAAAGTTCGTTGAGATAAATCTAACCAGACATCCAGAATTCACGGAAAGATTCATGGTCTTCGGGGTGCCGACCGTGATGATATTCAAGGAAGGTAAAGAATATAAAAGGATGGTCGGTTACATATCTGAGAAGAAGATAGTGAAGTTACTCGAGGAGGTAAAGAAATGAAAAAAACATTTGTCTTTTTGTCGTTTTTCTTGTTCTTACAGCTCGTGATCATGGCAACGGTTCCAGAACCAATAGATGACTTCGATGTTGCAGCGAAGATAGCCAGTATCGAGAACAAAGACCTCATCGTGGTCTTTTCCAGCAAAGATTGTTATTATTGTAGATTATTCGATAGCGAAGTTTATCCGAAAGCGGACGTCCAAACCCTGATAAAAAACAACTACATCTTCACTGAATTGTACCTCGAAGATAATAAACACAAAGTCCATTTTAAAGGCAGGGAATTCACGAACGTTCAATTCGCTCAGGCATTTGGGATTAGAGGAACCCCAACTTTTATCTTCTTCACCAGCACTGGCACCCCGATAACCTATCTCCCGGGTTATGCTCCAGATGAGATATTCGCAAAGGTCTTGAAGTATCTTTCCCAAAGGTTGTTCGAGAAAGGTATTAAATTTAAGGATTACTCCAAGAAGAGTGACACGTTTGTGGGAAAGCAGGCGATAGTAGAGTTGAAAAATAAAGAAGATGCGAGATTTCTTCTGGAAAACGATCCGTATGTGAGAGTGTTGAAGTTGGGAAACGAAGATAGAGTCAAGGGGAAGGAGATCCAGGTAAAGAAAAAGGATATCGAAAAACTCGATCCCTATCTTCGGTATATCGTTTGTGTGAACAATAGCAGTGAGGATCTTCTGAAGTTACTCGAGAAAAGAGGCTTCTTAAACCTGTACAGTGTAGATAACTGTAACGCTCTGTAAAGGAGGTAAGAAGATGGGCACGCTTCTGAGAGGCAGGCATTTCATAACCACACAGGAATTCACGAAAGAGGAGATCGATCTTATCCTGGATACGTCTTATGACCTCAAGCTGAAGTTCGCACGTGGTGAACCACATCCACTTTTGCCATACAAAACTGTCTTTATGATCTTCTTCGACGAGTCCACGAGGACGAGGAATTCGATAGAGGCTGGAATAACGCAGTTGGGCGGACACGGTAATTTTTTATCTCCCGACAAGATGCAAATTCATCATGGTGAAACACCTGCCGACACTGCAAAGGTGTTGAGTAGGTTCGGTCATGCGATCGCCATAAGGCATTGTCAATTCGGTGTCGGGAACAAGTATCTCAGAGCGGTAGCTGAAAGTTCCAGCATACCTGTGTTGAATCTCCAGGATGATATCTATCATCCAATGCAGGTTTTGGCAGATATAATGACGATTCAAGAGCATTTTGGAAAGGACCTGCGAGGTCTTAAGGTTGGCATCAGCTGGGCGTATGCCGAGAGTCATTTGAAACCCTTATCTGTTCCACAATCGCAGATATTACTCTTCACGAGATACGGGATCGATGTAACCCTCGCATATCCTGAGGGATTCGACCTGATGCCGGATGTGGTGAAGCAGGCACAAGAAAACGCCGAGATGAGCGGAGGGAAACTCACCATTACGCATAACATGGACGATGCCTTCGTAGATGCCGATGTTGTGATCCCGAAATCATGGGGTGGTTTCTTCACCGTAGGCGATCCGATGAAGGCGGAAGAACACAGAGAAGAGATCATGGAGAAGGTGAGGCAACATAGGGATTGGCGTTGTGATGAACGCAGGATGGCTCTCGCGAAGAAGAATTCGATATACATGCATGCGCTACCTGCCGATAGGGGAAGAGAGGTAGTGGATTCCGTGATAGACGGTCCGCACTCGGTTGTCTTCGATGAGGCAGAGAACAGGCTTCATACCGCCAAGGCAGTGATGGCCTTAACGATGGGAGGCAGACCTTGAACGACCTCGGGATCGTCGGAGGCAAGGTCTTCGATGGCTTCAATTCATACGATGCCAACATATATATAAAAGATGGACGCATATCGAACATATCGACAGATTTACTCGATGCCGAGGAAACTTACGATGCGAAAGGGTTGTACATCTTTCCCGGACTCATCGATCCACACGTGCATTTTTCCCTCAGATTGGGAAAATATACATCTGCGGATGATTTCGAATCGGGCTCGGTAGGTGCTGCCTTTGGTGGAGTTACAACGTTCATAGATTTCTTAGACCCCATCACAGAGACATCTGAGATCGAGAACGCCTTCTTCGAGAGGAAGAAGCTCGCATCTAAATCCCATATCGATTACTCATTTCACATGGCCATCGCTCACCCAAATTTCCCTGCCTCTGAGTTGAGTCGTCGTACCCTCGCCCTGGGATCGAACAGCATCAAATGCTTCACCACTTACAGTACCTCGAACAGGATGACAGAAGATGGCTATATACTCGACCTATTGAGGGCATCGAAGGAATTCGGATTGGTTATCTCCTTTCATGCCGAAAACGATTCTATAATACTCCATGAGTTATCCAGGAAGGATAAGCATTTACCAAAAGACCTTCCTCTCTTTCATCCTTACGAATCCGAAGCAGAGGCCGTTTCGAGGGTGGCTACCTTAGCACGCCTAACCGGGGGGCAGGCGTACATCGTGCACAATTCGAGTGGGAGGTCGATCGGGTTGTTGAGGAAAAGTGACATCCCTCCGAATCTTCGACTCGAGACGTGTCCTCAATACCTAATCTTGGACGATTCCATTTACGAAAAAAATGATGAATCCGCTGCATTGCATACAATCGTTCCACCCCTTAGGTCAAAAGAAGATGTGTCGCTCATGAAACGCTATTTCATCTCTAACACCTTTTCAACCGTTGGGACAGACCATTGTCCATTTATGAGGAATGAAAAGCTCGAGAACGTAGATGATTACGATCACATGCCGAATGGTATAGGTGGGGTTGAAACGTCTTTCTCTCTGCTCTACACCTTCTTCGTGAGCGAAGATTCGATTTCGTTAAACGATTTGATAAGGATGCAAAGTGTTAATCCCGCAAACATATTCGGTTTAACGCAGAAAGGTCGTATATTCCCTGGGGCAGATGCAGACCTCGCACTCTTCGATCCAAACGAGAGGTGGGAAGTCCGGATCGATTCCTTACATACCCATGCGGACTATACACCATATGAAGGGATGAAGATCGTTGGAAAGTTCGTATCTACCCTGGTCAGGGGGAAATTCGTCGTCAGAGACGGAGAATTCGTGGGAGAACAGAGGGGACGATTTATCGAGAGGAGGCCAGTCTTTTGGCATACACGTTAGGGAACGCCGTGATCTACACGGGTTCGGAATTGCTGGATAAGGGTTACGTGACCATCGATGATAGGAAGATCGTAGAAGTAGGTAAGATGGAATCCCTTCGGGATCACATGGATCGTGACCTGCATGATATGCTCGTCATGCCTGCCTGGGTTAATGCACACACGCATATATATTCTACCCTGGCGAGGGGAATGAATGTAGAATTCCATCCCCTTTCCTTTACGCAGATACTAAGGCAGCTGTGGTGGAGATTGGATAGGGCACTTGGACCCGAGGAGATCGAGATCGGTGCCATGGTCGCGGCATCCGAATTCATTCATAACGGTATTGCCACGGTATTCGATCACCACGCCAGTCCAAATTTTGTGAAGGGCTCACTCGAGATACTCAAACGTACGATAGTCGATACAGCAGGGATGCGTGGTGTTTTCTGTTATGAAACCAGCGACAGAAACGGAAAACAGAGAGAATCTATAGAAGAAAACGTTAATTTTTATGAGGTACATAAAGGTGAAAGTAAAACATCTGGAATGATGGGATTGCATGCGTCCTTTACCCTGAGCGATGAGACCCTCGATGCTGTCTCGAAGGCGTGTGATGGTAAGATACCCATCCATGTACACGTTGCAGAGGGTGTAGAAGATGAACTCGATTCTATAAACTCTTATGATACGAAGATCATCAATAGATTTGAGAGGCATGGAATCCTCATTCCGAATTCGATATATGCGCACTGCATTCACGTGGATGAAGATGAGGTGAATGCCATCTCGAAGAGTGGTGGTTTCATCGCCATTAACATACAATCCAACATGAACAACTCCGTTGGTATCCCGAATCTCGCGAAGTTCAGAAAGAATAGAACAAAGGTTGTGCTCGGAAACGATGGCTTCGGCTTTTCGCCTTCGTTCGATCTCAGACTCGTCCTCCTATCACAAAGACATCTGTCAGAATCGCCCACCGGCTTTTCAACCCCGGATCTGAAGGAGATCATCGAGAATACTCACGAGTTGGCAAGTCGCCATCTGAACGAGCGATTTGGGAAGATCGAAAGGGGTTATGCTGCCGATATCGTGGTGGTAGATTATTCACCTCCCACACCCATGACATTCGATAATTTCTACGATCATCTCTTCTTCGGTATCACAGAATCCACCATCGATTCGCTGTACGTAGCCGGTGAACCCGTTATGATAAATGGGAAGATAAAGACATTCGATGAGAAGGAGATCAAAGGGGAAGCTCGAAAGGTGGCAATGAAGCTCTGGGAAAGGGTGTAGTTTTAAAAGTTTACCTTTTGATTTCAGCGATTTCATCGATATTAACCACCTCAAGGATATCACCTTTTACCACCATAGCGTATATCCTTCTTTTGGTGAGCCTGGCTATGGTCTCCTTCTTCATGGATAGTGCTGCGTACACAGGGGTTATCTTGTATTCGCTCAGATAGGGAATGAATCTTTTTACCCTCCCTATCTTCTGCTCGAATTTGTTGATGTATTCTTCTCTATCAGGATTAGATTTCACCTCCACAACGAAGGCCTTCCTCTCTTCCGAACAGATGGCCAATATATCAAGCTCGAGACTCTCTTCTCCTCTTTTCCTCACGAGTTTATTCTGATCCACGATATCGGGTCTACAATCGAAGAATTTCTCTATGGCTACATCTATAGAAGGGCCGAATACGTCTTCCACAAGTCTCCCCAATCTATTGGCGAGGTCTCCCCACTGCTTGTTCATACTCTTAGTTTCATTTCTTATCTCTTCGATCTCCTGGTCTATCTTTGCTATATGTTCATCTGTCTTCGCCATACGTTCATCTATCTTTGCTATATGTTCATCTGTCTTCTGCCTCCATACCTTCATCTCTTCCTTGAATGCTCTCATTTCTTCAGAGAGTTTGCGTATCTCGATCTGAGTTTCCTGCTGGACGTATGCGACCTTTTCCATCATTCTTTCTAAGGTACTTACCCTTGCGTTTACAGTCTGGGCCATCCGATTCACCTCCATCTTGAATTATATCATAAACATTCAAGAGACTTTTACGGAGGCACAGACACTTTTGATAAAAGGAGACATAAGGCTGTATAATAAAAAGTTGTGGCGAGCGTTCTTCCATAAATGCTGCTACATTCATAACATCTTCTTATTCACCTACGGAAGCACATCGCTGTTTCGAGGCAGATGGGAGCGTATCCTATGCTTGGTTCGGTTGGTTTTGCATCGGACCGCATCGAGTGTTCGGTAGGGGACATATCTTGATGTGCATCGTTAGTGTGAACGAACATGTTGCTCACTTCTGTCGGTAGCATATTGGTCAGCATCGAGCATTCTTCCTTGAATGCCGATGCACTCAAAACATCCTGTTTCTCGCCAATATGCTACCTTCCTCCAGCTTCGCAACCGTTCACAACACTCGCACATCAAGATATGTCCCCTACCTCATAGAGTTTAGTGGTGTGCATCGTTAATGTGAACGAACATGTTGCTCGCTTTCGTCGGTAGCATATTGGTCAGCATCGAGCATTCTTCCATGAATGCCGATGCACTCAAAACATCCTGTTTCTCACCAATATCCTACCTTCCTCCAGCTTCGCAACCGTTCACAGCACTCGCACATCAAGATATGCTCCCCTACCTCATTTGCCATATGAGTCTCACAGCAGCCTCTCAACAACGATATGCTTCTGCGAAAAGAAAGATAGCGGGAAGTCGAGCAACATCTTCACTTACACAACGATGCACATCGAGATATACCTCCTACCGAATCGTTGAAGGAGAGAAAAGGTCTTGCTTAGATTTTCATCAACACAGTTTGACATAAAGCCATACATGATGTCCGAACCCAGGCCTTTATGGTAAAATACAGACAAGAACGATGAAAGTTAAGCAATGAATAAGGATAGGAATATTTTTATGCAATTCACATTTGTGGCACCGAGTAGTGAAAAAGAATTGAAAAGGGAACTCTCGAATCCTGGCACGTTTCCGATGGCAGGAGGAACAGACCTTTTGGTGAAGATAAGGATGGGAAGGATAAAGCCGAGCAGGATCGTGAGTACGTTGAGGATTCGAAGCCTTCACACTCTACAGATGCGGTCAAATGAACTCGTGATAGGGGCAAATGTAATGTATTCCGAACTGATGGATTTCGAAGCTATTAAAAGAAATTTCCCACTGCTATACGATGCCATATGCACCATTGGCTC